>DASXTT010000103.1:0-19919 GCA_036505255.1 Planctomycetota bacterium
TTAGCAGATTCCGTTTCAGGGCCTCGGCTTGGCGTTCAGCGTGGTCAGGTAGCGCGCGAGGAGAGCCTGCTCGCCGGGCGTGAGCTTGACGTTACCCAGATCGATCATTTCCTGGATGTGCTTGCGCCACGCGTCGTCGGCGTACGCGTCGACATCGTAGAGCCGGTGGCACCCGCCGCACTTGTCGACGTACAGGCTCCGGCCGCCCCGCAAGTCGCGCAGGAGCGACGCATCCCCGCCCGCGTCCGCGGGCTCCGGGTCCGGGATGAAGGCCGCGCACGCGGAGAGGAGGGCCGCGAGGGCCGCCGCCAGGGGCCAGATCCAGAACCGTCGCAGGGGCATCGCCGCTCCGATCAGAAGTGGATTCCGAAGATCAGCCGGATCTCGTACCGCTCCTGGCCGTCGAGGACCAGGCCGGAGTTTTCCTTGATGTCGACCTGCTTGAGCAGCGTGAGCGTGGCCCACCAGCCGCGGGTCGCCACGTGGACGTTCGGCCCGACGAAGTAGGAGTGGCTCTCGGTATCCGAGAAGCTTCCCTCGAGGCTCTGCCGGGCGACCGCCTCGAGCCCGACGTTCACGCCCGAGCCCGCGTGGTACGAAATGCCGGCGGTGTGGGCGATCTGCGACTCCTTCTCCCACTCCTTCTCGCCGGAGGCCTCAGTCTCCTGCTCCCAGGCCAGTTCGAGGACGAGGTTGTAGGCGAACGACCACGGGCCGAGCTCACGGCTGACGACGAACTTGGTTTCCAGCTCGACCTCGTCCTCGCCGATCCCGACCTCGGCGTAGGCGAGGAGGCCGACGGGAAAAATCCCGGCGTCGGTCAGCCGGTATTTCCACTCGCTCGAGACGCCTTCGAGCTTGAATTCCCTCTCGTCGTCGAGGCCCGGCACGCCGTCGGCGCGGAGGACCTCGAAGTTGAGATAGAGCGCGGTGGTCAGCCGGTCCGTGAGGCCGTACTCCAGCTCCTCGCGGAAATCGATCCGCAGGAAATCGCCGTCCTCCTTGCCGGTGCGGAGGGTGGCCCAGTGCTCGAACTCGAGACTCCCCTTCGGGAGGGTTTTTGCCTCGTAGCTGTAGGTGAACTTCCGCTCGTCCGCCCCGGCGGGGAGGGCGGCCAGGGAGAGGACGCCGAGTCCGATCCATACCAGGGTCGCGGTTCTCATGGGAAGGGGACCTCCAGGGGTCGGGGTGTGGTGAGACTCAATTGATACTGAGACCCAGTCTCATTCATGTCTCGAAAGGCAGGAGCGGCGTTCATGGGGATTCCTAGGCGCGGTTCCGGGGTTGGAACGCGGCGAGGGCGCAGCCCGAGCAGGCGCCGCCCCGCCGGAGGAGGCGGATCGCGCGCACGGCGAGCCAGCCCGAGGTGCCGGCGACGAGCGCCAGGGCGAGGAGCGACTGGATCATGGCAAAGCTCCCCAACCCGCCGCCGAGGCGGCGCGGTAGACGGCGAAAGAGGCGACCCACGCCAGCCCCGTCATGACCCCGAGCTGAAGGAGCGCCCACCTCCACGACCCCGACTCGCGGAAGACCGTCACGACCGTCGAACTGCAGAGCATCGCGTAGACGAAGAAAATCATGAGCGAGAGCCCCGCCGCGAGCGTCCAATGCGGTCGTCCCGTCACTGGATCGCGTTCGTCGCGCATCCGATCCTTGAGCTGGGTGGCGTCGTCCGCCGCGCCGTCGACCCCGTAGACCGTCCCCATCGTGCCCACGTAGACCTCGCGGGCGCTGAAGAAGGCCGTCAGGATGCCGATCCCGGTCTTCCAGTTGTGGCCGAGGGGCTTGAGCGCGGGCTCCACGATCTTCCCCGCCCGTCCGGCGTAGCTCTCCTCGAGCTGGCGCGACGGATCGGCCGTCCGGGGATGGTGCTCGAGGAACCAGAGCAGGACCATGATGCCGAGGATCACCGTCCCCGCGCGGCGGAGAAAGGCCCGGACGCGCTGCCAAAGCTGGATCCCGGTCGTGCGCCACGTCGGCCAGCGGTACGGGGGGAGCTCGACCAGGAAGTCGGTCCGGGCGGGCCGGCGCCGCGCCCGGCGCAGCACCCACGCCAAAGTGAAGGCCGAAACCGCGCCGAGGACGTAGAGGCCCAGGAGGACGAGCGCCTGGACCCACGGGGCGCCCAGGATCACGACGCCGATCAGGCACGAGTACACCGGCAGGCGCGCGCTGCAGGTCATGAGCGGCGCGACGAAGATCGTCACGAGCCGCTCGCGCACGTCGGGAATCACGCGCGTCCCCATCACCCCCGGCACGGCGCACGCCATCGAGCCGAGCAGCGGCACGAAGCCGCGGCCCGAGAGCCCCGCCGCCGCCATCGGACGGTCGAGGAGGAGCACCGCCCGCGACAGGTATCCCGTGTCCTCCAGGATCCCGAGGAAGATGAAGAGGAGCGCGATCTGCGGGAGGAAGACCACCACGGCGCCGACGCCCTCGAGGACGCCGTCGCCGAGCAGGCTCGAAAAGTCTCCCGCTCCGAACGCGGAGACCACCCCGACCTGGAGGGCCGCGATCCCCGACTTGATCCAGTCCATCGGGAACTGGGCGAGCCAGAACATGGCCAGGAAAACCACGGCCATGACCGCGAGGAAGATCGCGTAGCCGGCCACGGGATGGGTGAAGGTCCGGTCGAGGCGCCGGGTCCAGTCGCGGCGCGGATCGGGCGGGGCGCGGCGGATCGCGAGGGCGCAGATCTCCGCGATCCGGCGGCGGCGCGCGCCGACGACAAGGTTCCGGAGGCGACTCCCCGTTTCGATCCCCCGCTCCCTCCGCAGCGCCTCGCGGACGCCGTCGGGAATTCCGTCCGCTTCGGGTCCCTCGATGAGCGCGTCGGCGATCTCGGCGTCTCCCGGTGTCCCCGGCCACGCGCCGCGGAGCCGGTCGCACATCCCGTGGAGGGGCTCGGGCAGCGGCACCGGCGGGAGCCGGGGAAGGAGGGTCGCGCGGGCGATCTCCTCTTTCAGCTCTTCAATCCCCTCCCCGCGCGTGGCGACCGTCCGCACGACGGGGACGCCCATCTCCCGCGAGAGCGCCTCCCGGTCGATCGAGATCCCCGCGCGCTCCGCCTCGTCGGCGATGTTGAGGCACGCGACGACGGGGACGCCGAGCTCGCGCACCTCGAGCAGGAGGTAGAGGCCGATCTCGAGGTGGAGCGCGTTCAGGATGACGACGGCCGCGTCGGGCGCCGGGGTGTCGGCGCGGCGCCCGAGGAGGACGTCCACGGCGATGCGCTCGTCCGGCGACCGGGGGGCAAGGCTGCGCATGCCGGGCAGGTCGATGACGCGGATCTCCCCTCCGTCTCCGAGGGTGGCCCGGCCGACGCGCCGTTCGACGGTGACTCCCGGATAGTTGCCGACGCGCTGGCGCAGGCCGCTGAGGCGGTTGAAGAGCGTGCTCTTGCCGGTGTTGGGATTGCCCGCGAGGGCCACGGTCCGGAGGGCCGGAGGGGCGGCGACGGTCACGGGCCACCTCCCCGGACGCGGATCGACCGCGCGTCGTCCCGGCGGATCGCGAGGAGGAAGCCCTCGCGGTCGAGGACGATCGGGCCGCCGAGCGGGATCGCCTGGACCACTTCCACCTCGGCGCCGGGGAGGAGCCCGAGCTCCGCGAGCCGGGTGCCGAGGGGGCCTTCGACGCCGTCGATGACGACGCGCGCGCCGGCCGGGGTCCGGTCGAGAGTCTCAGGCATGGCGTTCCGTCCTCGCCGGGGCCGGGGCCCGGGCCTGGCCGCGGCACCGGCGGCAGTAGCCGAAAATCTTGTGGCTGTGGTACATCGCGGTGAAGCGGTAGCGTCGGGTGACGTCGTCCTGGAGGCGCTCGATGCGCGGCTCGCGGAACTCGATGACGGCGCCGCAGGAGATGCAGAACAGGTGGTCGTGGTGGGGGCGGCCGAGGGCGCGCTCGTAGACCTTGTGTCCGGACCCGAAGTCGTGCTCGTCGAAAAGCCCGGCGGTGCGAAGGATCGCGAGCGTCCGATAGACCGTCGCGCGGCCCACCGGGGTGCCGTCCCGGCGGAGGAGCTGGATGAGGTCGTCGGCGGCGAGGTGGCCGCCGGTGGAGAGGAGCTTCTCGGCCACGAGGCGGCGGGGCCGGGTGAGCTTCAGCCCCCTTCCCCGCAGGCGCTCCTGGAAGGTCCCGAGGTCGACGCGCATCCCCTGTCCTCTAATTGATACTGAGTCTCAGTCTCTGGAACTAAGAATAGCCCGCCCGGAGGCGTAAATCAAGGGGAATCCGGGTGCTGGGTCCGATTCGAGTACCCGGATCCCAGACTCCAGCTTCCTGAAGGTTCGAGTCACGAGTTTCACCGCCCGGAGTCCCTCTGATATGTTTGCGGATTCGGGCTCGTGACTCGTCACTTCGGGAAACTGGAATCTGGGATCTGGAAACTGACCCACCACCCCAATCCGGCTTCCATCTCAGCGCGGGGCGCGGCAGGCATCACAAAGGACGGTCCGGCCCTGCGGGGGCGGCGCGGGGAGTGCGACCTCGATTCCGCAGGAAACGCAGAGGGTAATGTGGCCCGGCCCCGGCGGCCGGCGGGAGCGGCGGGCCTCGGCCCGGCACGGAGGGCAGCGGCGGGGCTCGTGGGTGTACCCCCGGCGGGCGTGCTCGCCCTGCTCGGCCGCCGAGAAGATGAACTTGAGGCCGCAGTCGGCGCAGGTCATCGTGCGGTCCTCCGGCATCGCCCCACTATGGCGCGCCCCCGCCCGCTTTTCAAGGTGGCGCCGGAATGGGCGTGCCGATACAACTACAGGATCCGGCACGGCCGGCCCCTCCCCCGTTTCGAGAAAGGAACGGCGACCCCTTGACGCCCGGAGACCTGTGGCTGGTCCTCCTCGGCTTCGGGGTCGGGACGCTCGGAACCCTCATCGGCGCCGGCGGCGGCTTCATCCTGGTCCCCGCGCTGATCCTGATCTACCCGGGGGACAGGCCGGAAATCGTCACCGCCGTCTCGCTCGCCGTCGTCTTCGCCAACGCCTTCTCCGGGACGATCGCCTACGCCCGCATGAAGCGGATCGACTACAAGTCCGGCATCCTTTTCACCATCGCGGGAATCCCGGGAGCGCTGCTCGGCGCCCACACGATCCAGTACATTCCGCGCCTCTGGTTCGAGGTCCTGTTCAGCGTCCTCATGATGGGGGTCGCGGCCTACTTGATAATGCGGCCCGGCCGGGACGCCGGCACGGTGGAACCCCCGCCTCCGGCGCCATCGCCCGACCCGGCCGCGCGGCCGCCGTTCCTCACGCGCCGCCTCAAGCTCGGCATGGTTCTCAGCCTCTTCGTCGGCTACATCTCGAACCTGCTGGGCATCGGCGGCGGCATCATCCACGTTCCCGCGCTCATCCACCTGTTGAAATTCCCCGTCCACGTCGCGACCGCGACCTCCCACTTCATTCTCGCGTTTCTCGCCCTGGCGGGAACCCTCGAGCACGCCGCGCAAGGGGCCTTTGCGGAAACGGCCGAGCGCACCGTGTGGCTCGCCCTCGGAGCCGTCCTGGGAGCCCAGGTCGGGGCCCGACTGTCGACGCGGATTCGCGGCCCCTGGATCGTCCGGGGACTCGCCGTGGCGCTCGCGATCGCGGGAATCCGCATCCTGTTCATGGCCGCCGGGCGACATCCATGACGAGGATCGTCACCCTCGGCGGAGGGACGGGCCAGGCCCAGGCCCTGCGGGGACTCGCGCGACTTGGGGCCGAGGTCACCGCCGTCGTCGGCGTAACGGACAATGGAGGCCACAGCGGCCACCTCCGCAAAGAGTTCGGAATCCCCAGCGTCGGCGACCTCCGGAACTGCATCGCCGCCCTCGCGGACCGGAGAAGCGCCGTGGGCCGGGCGCTCGACTTCCGCTTCGCCGCGGGCGATCTCGAGGGGGCGAGCCTCGGCAACCTGATCCTGGCCGGGCTCACGCTCTCGGAGGGGTCGATCACGCGGGCCGCCTCGGCGCTCGCGGCCCAGGTCGGCGCCAGGGCCAGAGTGCTGCCCGTCTCGAACGAGCCGTCGCAGATCGCCGCCGCGCTGGAGGACGGGAGCTCCGTGCGGGGCGAGTGGGAGATCATCCGCCGGTCGTCGCGGATCCCCATCGCGGGCCTCTTCCACGACCCACCCATCGCCGCGACAACGGAAGTTCTGCGGGCGCTTCGGCGGGCCGACCTCGCCGTCCTCGGGCCGGGGTCGCTGCGCACCGCGATCGTCTCCATCCTGCTCGTGACCGGCGTGCGGGAAGCCCTGAGGAAGCGGCGCGTGGCCTACGTGCTGAACATCCTGACGCAGGCCGGCCAGACCGACGGCTTCTCGGCGAAGGACCATGTCGACGAGATCGCCAAGTACCTCGGCCGCGCTCCCGATTTCGTGATCGCGAATGCGGAGCGCCCTCCTGACTGGGCGCTTGGGGAGGCAGAGTTCGTGGATCCGTCGGGAATCGAGGCGCGTCCCGGAAGGCTCCTCGAGCCGGTGCGGCGGGCGGACGCCGCGGGGCGGGCGCGCCCTTCGCGCTATCCGGCCGGGCCCCATCTCGTGCGGCACGACCCGGCGAAGCTCGCCCGGGCCATTCTCGCCGTCGCCGATCAATAACCCGGCGGCTTGCGGCCCGGGGTGTACTCCTGCATGAACTCGGGGTCGACCTTGCCCTCCGCGTGGCGCCGGGCCGTGGCCAAGTAGCGCATCGCCCGATCCTCGAAGGTGGCGAACTGCTCGTCGGTGACCCGGCCGATCGCTTTCGCGGGAACGCCCGCGACGATCGATCGCGCCGGAACCTTCTCGTTCTCCCGGACGAGCGCGCCCGCCGCGACGATGCAGCCCTCGCCGATCTCGCTTCCGGCCAGAAGCGCCGCCTGCATCCCGATGAGGCACCGGTCCGCGATCGATTTCCCGTGGATCACGGCCGCGTGGCCGATCGTCACGAACTTCCCGATCGTCAGCTCGAGTCCGGGGTCGCAGTGGAGGACGCACAGGTCCTGGATGTTCGTGCAGTCGCCGACGGTGATGGAGGCCATGTCGCCCCGCAGGACGGCCCCGTACCAGACGTTCACGCCTTTCGCGAGCCGGACGTCGCCGACGACCGTGGCGTTCTCGGCGAGGTAGACTCCGTTCCGTTCGACGAGTTTCATGCCGTCGCCTCAGAAGGAGATCGCGAGACCGACCATGGGTCCCATGGCCACGTACCTCAGGCGGTTTCGCTCCGTGCGCTCGTCCTTGACCACCGACAATTCCTCCCACTCGTAACCCAGGAAGAGCGCCGCCCCCGGGAAGGGAGTCCACCGGACTCTCATCGCGGCCGCCGCGCCGGACGATTCATCCGAAAGCAGGTCCGTGTAGATCCCCCGGAACTCCGCCTCAATTTCCGCGTTCCGCGCGAAGGCGCCGCGGAGGACGACCCCGTACTCCACCGAGACCACTCCGATCGTATCGTCATCCTCCCCGTGCGCCGACGACTTGAGCGCGAACCGGAGGATGTCGTACCGCAAGCCGAACCCGAAGCCGAAAAAGGCGGAGTCGCCCGAGGATCCCGCGAATTCGAAGCCGAGCCGGATCCGGGTCCAGTTGAAATTCATGTCGACCGTCTCGCCCGCCGAAAACAGGGTCTCGTTCCACCGGCGGTCCTCCTCGAGGGTTTCGCGGCCCGACAGGGCGATGCGGCGGGCCTCGAGATACCACCGATGCGGTCGGGCCCAGCCGCTGACCTCGATCCCGGGCACGATGCCGAGGTCGGGCTCGAAGTCGACACGATTCCCCTCCTGCCCGCGCTCGTCGAAGGTCATCGAGCCCTTGAACCGGGGGGCGGAGGCGGAGACGCGGGCCTCGACGTCCTGAAGGGCGGCGGCCAGGACCAGGACGATCGGGTTCATCCCGGCGCGCAGGCGCTCTCGCGGAGGATGCGGAGATATCGGTCCTTCTCCCGCTCGAACACGTAGACGATGCTCGTGACCCGGTGGGAGCGCCAGCCCGCCGAGTACTTGCTGGCCCATTCCTGGCAGACGGCCTGGGGGTCCGGCGCGGAGCCCGTCTTCACCCCCTGGATCCACTTCTCGCGCTCGATCTCGGCAACCTGCTCGAGGATCTCGCGCTCGGGATTGATGCTCCGGTTCTGGATGATGAAGAACTTGATGGCGGTGTCGTCGGCGATCGGGGGGAGTCCGCGTTCGACCTGGTCCCGCCTGTACCTCTCGATTTCCTGGGCGTGGGCGATGATGAAGCGCTCGAGGTCGGCCTTGATGTAGTCAAGCTCGCCCGACTCGTACTTCGTCCGAATTTCGTCGATTTCCGTCATGGTCGCCGGTCCCCTCTCCCCTCTCAATTTACCGGCTCCCGGGCCGCTTTGCCACGTCAAGCCAGGCCGATGAGCTCCGCCAGGTTGGCTTTCCGGGTGAAGATCGGCTCCAGGGTGCCCCGGGGCGACGTGAAGACCGGATTCACGCCCAGCCCGTGGCCCGCGAAGCGGCTCGTGCCGTGGGAGACGACGCCGATGGTGACGGCGCCGGGCTGCCAGCGGTGGCCGTGTGTGGCGTCATGGTCGGTGATCGCGACCAGATCGCCCAGGCGGACCTGGTCGAGAGTGAATTCCTTGAGCACTTCCGGGGAGCTGGTCTGGATGTCGCACCCTCCCGACGCCGGGTGGGCGGCGCCCAGTCCCGCCCCGACGAGCTTGCCGGGGATGACCTTCGCGACGGGGATGCGGACCTTGCCGTTCTTCTCGGAGGGGTTGAGGGCCCGGAAGAGCCGGGGGCCCAGGTTCATGACCGCGATGTCGGGGTAGTCCAGGAAGCGCAGGCCGGTGCCCATGGCGCGGATCTGGATGGTGTCGCCGATGCAGAGCCGCTCGACGACCCGCCGCGGGAAGTAGACGTGGACGCGGTCGCCGTGGCTGTGCTTGCCCGTGACGACGCCGGTGGCGCCCTTGAGCTTGACGTCCTTGCCTTCGAAGACGGCGTCGGTGATGACGGCCTCGTTGCCGATGCAGGCGAAGGCGGCGAGGGCGTCGTTCTCGCGGGGATCGTCGCACCGGATGGCGACGCCGGGCTCGACGTGGTCCGCGCCGGCCCAGCCGCCCGCGGGGTCGCCGACCTTGACGTTGAAGATGATGCCTCCGGCGCCGGCCGCGACGAGGGAGGAGCCGTCGGCGGCGGGCCTCAGGTCGTTGGCGTCGCGGCGGGGGTGGGCGATCCTTCCGGCGACCGCGCATTCCACGAGCTGCTCGACGTTGGTCTTGATCATCGCGGCCTCCAGAGGAATCGCGAATCCTGAAGGGATTCGCGGTTCCCAGGCCGTACTTTACGGATTTGACATATGACTTTCAACCCCCGCCCGTCCGGGGTGGTTCATATGTGAACCGCCGGGGCCCGCGCCCCGCCCGGGGCGGGCCCCAGGGGGAGCTCGATCGTCACCTCCGTCCCCTCCCCCTTCCGGCTCCGGATGCGCAACCGCCCCCCGTGATTCTCCACGATGCTCGACGCCACCGGCAAGCCGAGGCCCGACCCTTCCCCGGCGTCCTTGGTGGTGTAGAAAGGATCGAGCGCGCGGTCGGCCTCTTCGGGCGTCATCCCGATCCCATTGTCGCTGATGGAGATGCGTACGTCGTCCCCCACGATTTCATGGCTGACCCGGATCCGCCCCTTCCCCTCCTCGCAGGCGTCCACGGCGTTCATCAGGATGTTCAGGAAGGCCTGCTGGAGCTCCAGGGGGTCTCCATGGACGGGCGGCAGGGCCGGGTCTACGTCGTTCCGGATCTCCACCCTCCTCTGTCGGGCCTTGTGCTCGAGGAAGGCGATGGAGCGGACCACCGTCTCCCGCAGCGACACCGGAACCGCCTGAAAGGCCATGGGACGGTAATGGAGGATTTTCTGGACGATCCCGCGAATCCTGGAAAGTCCGTCGGAAATCAGCTCGAGGTATTCCGCCTGCTTCGCGGGATCGAGCTTGCCCGATCGCAGGGCGCCCGCGGCGTTCATCATCCCTCCGAGGGGATTGTTGATCTCGTGGGCGATCCCCGCGGCGAGGGTGCCGGTCGTCGAGAGCCGCTGGGCGTGGAAGAGCTTGCGCTCGGTGTTCGTGATCCGGTCCCGCGCCTTCTTGATGTCCTCCTGGAGCGTCTGGTGGTACGCGTCGAGCTTCTCCATCATCGAGTTGAACGCCTGGATCATCGTGGCGACCTCGTCGCCCCGGGCCGGCGGGGGAATGCGGCGGGAGTAGTCGCCCTCGGAGACCCGGCGGGAGGCCTCGACCATGGAGGAGAGCGGCTCGAGCACGAGCCGGTTGAGGAGGGCGTAGGTGAGGAGGACGAGGGTGACCGCCCCCAGGACCAGGATCGCGACGCTGGCCCACAGGGTGTTCGTGATGGGGGACGCCGGGACCAGGTCGGGCTTGAGGTCGAGGCGGACCGCGTAAACTTCGATGGGGCCGCCGGCGATCCGCAGGTAGGCGATGCGGCGGTCGGTGTCCGCTTTCACCTGGATGTGCTCCGAGTCGAGCGCGGCCTGCAGGTGGGGCGCGTCCTCGAGGGGAACGGCGGTCTCAACCGGCCGGGACGAACGGACAGTCCAGCGGCCCCGGTCCCGGGAGGCGATGAGCCATCCGTCGACGAGGCCCGAGTCGGAAAGGCGGCGCTCGAAATCCTTCATTCCCCCGCTGGGATCGCGCGCCTCGTTCACCCACGCCTCGAGGAGGATCCCGAGGAACCGCGCCTTGTCCTGCGCGTGGGCCCTCTGGCGGGCGTAGCCGTCGACCATCAGGTTGAGGGTCACCAGGGCCCACACGAGGAGGAGGACCCCGGTCACGCCGCCGATCATGCGGGAGCGGAGGCTCACAGGCGGTGCCCCTGTTCGCCGGTTTCCAGATCCAAGATCCCAGATCCCGGTTTCCCGAAGTTATGAGTTTCGAGCCTGAAGCACCCCGCGGGAATCGGGCTGGAAACTCGACGCTGGATACGGACTGGGATCTGGGATCCGGGAGCTTGAAACCGGCCCCCAAAGAAAAAAGGCGCCTCCTTGCGGGAGGCGCCTTTCTTGGTCACTGAGTTCCGGACCAGGCTTAGCCTTTCGAGGTACCGATGCCCTGGAGCAGGCTCACGAGCGGCAGGAAGAGGGAGACGACGATGAAGCCGACCGTGAAGCCGAGGCCGACGATGAGGAGCGGCTCCAGGATGCTCATGAGGGCGCCGACGGCGGCGTCGACCTCCGCGTCGTAGTTGTCCGCGATCTTCAGGAGCATCTTGTCCAGCTCGCCGGTCTCCTCGCCCACGTCGATCATGTTGATGACGATGTCGTCGAACACGCCGCTCTGCGCCAGCGGCTCGGCGATGGACTCGCCCTCGCGGATCGAGTCGTGGACCTTCCCGATCGCCGTGGCGACGACCTCGTTGCCCGTCGCGTTCTTCACGATGTTCAGGGCCTCGAGGATGGGGACGCCGGACTGCAGCAGGGTCCCCAGCGTGCGGCAGAACCGGCCGATGATCGACTTCTTGATGATCGGGCCGATGAGGGGGGCGTGGAGCTTGATCCGGTCGATCGTGTGCCGCCCGCCCTTGGTCCGCCCCCAGGCCTTGAGGATGAAGAAGAGGACGATCGGCGCGCCGATCAGGACGAACCAGTAGTTCTTCACGAAGTTCGAGATGCCCATGAGGAACATGGTCATCGGGGGCATGGCGACCTTGACCGATTTGAAGACGTCCTCGAACTTCGGGACGATGAAGGTCATGATCGCGAGCACGACGGCGATCGCGATCGTGATGACGACGATCGGGTAGATGGACGCCCCGATGATCTTCCGCTTCAGGGCCTCCATGCGCTCCATGAAGCCCGCGAGGCGCTGGAGGATGACGTCGAGCACGCCGCCCGCCTCGCCCGCCTTCACCATGTTCACGTAGAGCTTGTCGAACGTCTTCGGGTGCTTGTTCAGGGCCTCGGAGAGCGACGAGCCGGTTTCGACGTCCTCGGCCACCTCGGCGACGATGTTCTTCAGGAGGCTCGGCCGCATCTGGTTGGAGAGGATCTTGAGGCTGCGGACGACCGGGAGGCCGGCGTCCATGAGGACGGAGAGCTGCTGGGTGAACTGGGTGAGCTGCTTGTGCTTCACGCGGCCCATGAAGAACGTCCGGCGCGCCTTCTTGGCGCCGCCCGCTCCCGCGAAGGCCGCGGCGACCTGGCCCGCCCCCGCCGTCTGGCCCGGGCCCGCCTTGTGCTCGCCCGACGCCCCCGGGGCCGCCCCGGCGAGCATCCCGCCCGCCGCCTTCTCCTTCACGTTGACCGGCTTGAATCCCCGGCCCTTGATCTTCGAGATCGCCTCGTTGGCCGAGGCGGCTTCGACATCCACCTTGATCTTCTTGCCGGCGCTGTCGACCGCCTCGACGGTGAACCCCGCCATGCTACTCCTCCTTGCCCGTGGCGCCCGATCTTAACAGAGCGCTCGAATCCCGCCAAACAGGATCATTCCGACGTCCGGTCTCGGCCGACTCAGGACTTCGGACCCCGGACGAGCCCCGGACCTTGGACTCAGGACTCAGGACTTCCTTTACTGCCCCGCGAACAACGTCTCCCGGACCACTTCCTCGATCGTCGTGTGGCCGTCGAAAATCGCCATGAGCCCCGACTCCCGCAGGGTCCGCATCCCCTGCTCCCGGGCCACGTGCCGGATCTGCTCGGTCGAGGAGTGCCCCATGATCAGCTCCTTCACCCGCTCGTTCAGGAGCATGATCTCGAAGATGGCCTGCCGGCCCCGGTAGCCCGTGCCGTTGCACGCCGGGCAGCCCCGGCCCCAGCAGAACTTCTTGTTCTTCACGTCCGTCGGCAGGAGGCCCAGCTCCATGAGCATCTCCTCCGTCGGCTGGATCTCCTCCTTGCACTTCAGGCAGATCCGCCGCACGAGCCGCTGGGCCACGATCGCCTCGACCGACGCGCAGATGAGGAAGGGCTCGACCCCCAGGTCGAGCACGCGGGTGATCGAGCTCGGCGCGTCGTTCGTGTGGAGCGTCGAGAAGACCACGTGGCCGGTGAGGGCGGCCTCGACGGCGATCTGGGCCGTCTCGAGGTCGCGCATCTCGCCGACGAGGATCGTGTCCGGGTCCTGGCGGAGGATGCTGCGCAGGAGGTTCGCGTACGTGACGCCGATGTCGTCGTTGATCTGGCACTGGATGATGCCGTCGAGGTCGTATTCGACGGGGTCTTCCGTGGTGATGATCTTCCAGCGGATGTCGTTGGCGAAGTTGAGGGCCGAGTAGAGCGTCGTCGTCTTGCCCGACCCCGTGGGCCCCGTGACGATGATGATGCCGTGGGGCAGGTTGATGAGGTCCTTGAGCATCTTCATCTCGTCCTCGCGGAGGCCGACGTTGTCGAGGTCGAGCTTCACGACGCTCCGGTCCAGGACGCGCATGACGACGCTCTCGCCGAAGATCGTGGGGAGCGTCGAGATGCGCAGGTCGACGGGCCGCCCGCCCACGCTGAGGAGGATGCGCCCGTCCTGCGGAAGGCGCGTCTCCGAGATGTCGAGGTTCGAGAGCACCTTGACGCGCGAGATGAGCGGCAGGGCCAGGTGGAGCGGAGGCGCCTCCATCTCGTAGAGGACGCCGTCGACGCGGTACCGGACCTTGAACTCGTTCTCGAAGGGCTCGAAGTGGATGTCGGAGGACTGGGCCTTGATGGCGGTGACGAGGATGAGGTTGAGGAGCTTCACGACGGGCGCCGCGTTGATCATCTCGTCCACGTTGTAGGCGGTGCCCTTCTTGCGGACGGCGTCTTTCAGCTCCTCGAACTTGAGATCGCCCTCGCCGAGCTCGGTGAGGACCTGGCTGAGGCTCTGCGCCTCGTGGGCGTAGTACTTCTGGAGCGCGCGGTCGACCGCCTCGTGGCTCGCGACGGCGCCGATGACCTCGCAATGGAGCGTGTACCGGAGGTCGTCGAGGATGTTGATGTCGTGGGGGTTGGCCATGGCGACCGTGAGGGTCTTGGTGGCGACGTCCCACTTGATCGGGACGACCTTGAACGACTTGGCCAGCGTGGCGGGGACCTTGTCCGTGACGTCCGAGGGGAGCTCCATCTCGTCGAGCTGGACGACCTCCATCCCCCGCTGGGCGCCGAGGGCCAGGAGCAGCTCCTGGGGGGTGATGTAGCCCAGCTCGACCAGGACGTCGCCGATGGCGCCGCCCTTTTTGCGCTGGATGTTGAGCGCTTCCTGGATCTGGCCCTCGTTCACCAGCTCCATGTCCTTGAGGAGCTGGCCGAGGGGCCGGGAATCACGAGGCACGGGGACCCCCGCACATGGACTGGTAACGCCGCCCGACGGCTCCCCTCTCCCCTCCGAGGGCGGCGGAAAAGCCGATTATATAGACGCCTGATTCGCGAGTGTCAACCGAAATGCTGGCCGGGACATGGGGTCGAGGCCCGGGTCCTGAGTCCTGGGTCCTGAGCCCGTCCGAAGACAGAGGTCCGGAGTCAGGAGCCCAAGGTCCGATGTCCCTTCGACCGTCGTGTGCTAGAGTGCTCATCATGGTGCGCGTCGCGCTGCTCGTGGCGGCGCTGGTCTCCGTTTCCGCACGGATTCAAGAGCCTCGGCTCGCCGATCGCGCCGAAACGGCCGTCGCGCGCTCCGGGGTGTCCGGAGGGCGGCTCGGAATCCTCATATACTCGACGCAGGCGGGGGCCCCGGTGTACGACCGGGACTCGAAAAAAGTCCTCCGCCTCGCCTCGAACACCAAGCTCCTCACCACGGCGTGCGCCCTCTCGAAGCTCGGCCCCGGCTACAGGTTCCGCACGAACCTGGCCTGGGGGGAGGGCTCGGGCGATCTCCACGTCTTCGGAGCCGGGGACCCGCTGATCGGCGGCCGCCTGTACGGCGACGACCCCACCCGCCTCTTCCGCGACGCCGCCGCGCGGCTGAAGGAGGCCGGCCCGAAGGAATTCACGGGCAATCTCGTGGTCCATCCGGGGATCTTCGACGACGTGGCCCTCAATCCGGTCTGGGTGGAGGAGCGGTACGATCAGAATGCATGGTGGTGCGCCCCCGTCGGCGGCCTGTCCTTCAACGACAACTGCGTCGACCTCCTCTACGAGGCCGGGCCGAACCCGGGGGATCCGGCGAAGATCACCCTCCGGCCCGAGACGAAGTACGTCACGATCGTCAATCGGTCGACGACCGTCCTGGGCAATCCCACCGCGCCTTTCGGATTCGTCCGCGCGGAGGGCTCGAATCGCATCACGGTCAACGGGGAACTCAAGGCGGGGACCCGGCAGCGGGTCGCGTGGATCGCCATCAAGGATCCCGCCCGCTACTTTGGAACGGTCCTGCGGGAGACCCTCCAGGCCGAAGGAATCCGGGTCGCCGGAGAGGTCGTGGTCGCCCCCGGCCTGCGGCTCGAGGGACGCCATACCGAGCTTCTCCTCGCCGAGCACAGCCTGGAGGAGGCCGTAGGGCCCTGCAACACCGTCAGCCAGAACCTGTACGCCGAGATGTTCCTGAAGCTCCTCGGGTTCCGGTTCCGCGGCGCGGGGACCACGGCGGCGGGGATCGAGGTGGTCCAGGAGTTCCTGCGGTCGGAGGTGGGAGTCACCGACGTGGAAATGGTGGATGGCTCGGGGCTGGCGCGCGAAAACCGGGCGTCACCCGACTCTTTGGTCAAAGTGCTCACCTACATGCGCAACCACCGGGCCGGGAAATCGTTCGTCGGGTCGCTCTCCGTGGCCGGCGCGACGGGGACGCTGAAGGAGCGGATGGCCTCGACCGGGGGCCGGCTCCGGGCCAAGACCGGCACCATCGCGGGGGTTTCGTCGCTTTCGGGCTACGCCGAAACGCCCGACGGCGATACGCTGATCTTCTCGATTCTCGCGAATGGATGGACCCACGGCGCGCCTCGAGACCTTCAGGACGCCCTCGGGGAGCTGATGACGAAGTGACGCCCATGTCCAGAATCCTGAGTTCAAGGTCCAAGGTCTGTCCGAGATCCAATGTCTGAGTCAGGGCTGGACTTCGAACCTCGGACTCAGGACGGGCATTGGACGTTGAACATTGAACCTTGAACGTTAGAGTTGAGGGATCAAGGTGGTCACAAGTTCCGTTAACCGCGTAGCCGTTGTAACCGGGAGTACTCGGGGCATCGGGCTCGCGATCGCCGGACGGCTCGCCCGGGCCGGGTATGCCGTGACACTGAATCACCTTTCGAGCCCGGGACCGGCGCGCGCCGCCGAGCGGGCCATGGGCGGGTTCGATCATCACATCGTCCGGGCCGACGTCCGCCGCCCCGAGGGCGCCCGCAAACTCGTGCGGACCGCGCTCAAGAAATGGGGACGGATCGACCTGCTCATCAACAACGTAGGCGATTTCTTCCCCACCCCGGTCGGCAAGATGGAGATCGACCGGTGGATCGAACTCTGGGATTCGAACGTGCGGACGGCGCTCAATTGCGCGCGCGAGGTCCTGCCCATCCTGCGGCGGGGCGGGGGTGGATCGATCGTGAACATGGGCGGCACGGTTTCTCAAACGGTCCGGGGGAACCCGCACTATGTCGCCTACGCGATGGCCAAGACGGCTCTCGCGGTTTTTACGAAATCGCTCGCCCGCGCCGAGGGGGCGCGCGGCATCCGGGTCAACATGGTGGCTCCGGGATACATCCGCACGTATGCCTACTCGGCCAGGGAAGTGAAGGAGCTGGAGCCGCAGGTGCCGATGAAGCGGCTCGGCCGTCCGGAGGAAGTCGCCGAGGCGGTCGCGTGGCTGGCGTCGGACGCGGCCTCGTACGTGACGGGCGCGGTGCTCGACGTGGGCGGCGGGTTGTGGGTCTGACATGGAACTTTTCTCCGATACTCGCCGCGGTCCCGTCCCGCTCGCCGACCGGATGCGCCCGGCATCGTTCGAGGAGTACGTCGGACAGGAGGAGCTGCTCGGATTCGACCGGCCCCTCGCCCGGCTCATCACCGCGGGTGTTCCCCCACCCTCCCTGGTGCTCTGGGGGCCCCCGGGGTCGGGCAAGACGACGCTGGGGCGCCTTCTCGCCGCGAAGCTGGATCTCCCCCACGCCCCCTTCAGCGCCGTCACCAGCGGACTGAAGGAAGTCCGCGAGGCCATCGCCCAGGCGCGCGCCCGGCGTTCCCAGGACGGCAAGCCGACCCTGCTCTTCGTGGACGAGATCCACCGGTTCAACCGCGCCCAGCAGGACGCCTTCCTCCCCCACATCGAGGACGGCACGATCATCCTCGTCGGGGCCACCACGGAGAATCCCTCGTTCGAGCTGACCGCGCCGCTGCTCTCGCGATGCCGGGTCCTCGTCCTCCGGCCCCTGCTGGAGCCGGAGCTGCGGACGATTCTCGACCGCGCCCTCAAGGACCGGGAGCGGGGCCTGGGACGGGAGCGGATCGAGGCGGAGCCCGCGGCGCTCGACTGGATCACCCGGATGTCCCACGGGGACGCCCGCGAGGCGCTCAATCTGCTGGAGCTGGCCGTCACGGCCGCCCCTCGGAAGGGCGACGGCGCCCGGTCGGTGACCCTGACGGATATCCAGGCCGCCGTGCCACGCCTTCTCGCCCGCCACGACAGCGACCGCGACGAGCACTACAACCTCGCCTCGGCGTTCATCAAGTCGATGCGGGGAAGCGACCCCGACGCGGCGCTCTACTGGATGGCGCGTCTCCTCGAAGGGGGCGAGGATCCGCTCTTCGTCGCGCGCCGGATGGTGGTTTTCGCGAGCGAGGACGTCGGCAACGCCGACCCGCGCGCCTTGTCCGTCGCCGTCGCCGCGAAGGAAGCCGTCGATTTCATCGGCATGCCCGAGGGGTGGATCCCCCTGGCGCAGGCGGCGACCTATCTCGCGACGGCGCCGAAATCCAACGCGAGCTACATGGCGATGAAGGCCGCGCGCGAGGACGTCCAGACGAAGCCCCACGAGGGGGTGCCGCTCCACCTCCGCAACGCCCCGACCGGCCTGATGAAGGACCTCGGCTACGGCGCGGGCTACGAGTACGCCCACGACGCGGAGGGCGGCGTCCCCGGCCACACCCACCTCCCCGAGGGCCTGAAGGGGCGGACTTACTATCGTCCGAAGGAGTCGGGCTACGAGACCTCGATCCGGAAGCTGATGGAAGAGCGCGCGAAACGACGAGCCTCACGTCAGAAAGACACCTAGGTGACGAGAGGGGTTCGCGCTTCCCGTTTCCCGTATCCCGTTCCCCGCTTGGCTTCAAGCTCCCAGCTGATGGCTTCTGAAACGGGAATCGGGAAACGGGAAACTCGGAGCTTTACCCCCACGCCGTCGATGTCTAGAATCCGGTCTCTCTGTGAGGGAAACCCCATGAAGCGTTGCATGGCGGTGGTCCTTCTCGCCCTCGGAGCCTGCCAGCCGCCCCAGAAGCGGGGGGACGCCGAGGCCGTGAGGGCGCAGGAACTGGCCGTCGTCATGTCCCTCAGCGTCCAGGAGGTCTCCCAGCTCAAGACGGGTCAATGGGTGCTTTACACCGTGCGCACGGCGGGGTCGCCGACGCCGCTGTCGACCCGGATCGCCGTCGTCGCCGCGGAGGGGGACCGCTTCTGGATCGAGAACCGCTCCGACCAGGAAAGCGGGCGCATCATCTCCAAGATTCAGGTCGACAAGACCGGGAGACTCCTCCAGCTCTGGGTCGGAGAGTTCGGAACCAACCACCCGGCGAAAGTCTACCCGGGGAAGGACGCCTCCGGAAACCCCATGGAGCCGCCCAAGACGCATTATCCCGACGCGAAGTCGAAGGTCGAGATCACGAAGGAGCGCATCACGATCTCCACCACGGGCAAGGCCTACGATTGCACGCGGCTGACCTCGATGGCGACCTACCCCGACGGCCGCGAAACGACGCTCGTCACCTGGTGCAGCCCGGAGGTTCCCTTCGGCGTGGCGTACGAGGGCAAATCCTACGGCGGAGTGGTGCGCCGGACCTATGGCCGCCACACGATGGAGCTCACCGCGAGAGGGACGGACGCGTTGCCGGAGTTAGCCCTTCCGGAGAAGTGAGACTCAGGCCAGAAGCTGAGGCGGCTGGATGACGATGTTGACAACCCGGCCTTTGACCACCACAACCCTACGAGGCTGACTCCCGCTTAGAGTCCGCGCGATGGATGGCTCCGCGAGAGCGGCGGCCCGCACCTGATCTTCCGGCGCGTCCGCCGCGACGACGATCTTGCCGCGGACCTTCCCGTTGATCTGGACGACGATTTCGACCTGGTCCTCCTTCGCGGCCTCGGCGTCGAACGCCGGAAAGCCCGACCGGAAGACCGAGGCCTTCCCGCCGAGACGCCGGTGAAGCTCCTCGCCCAGGAACGGAGTCATCGGGGCGAGGATTTTCACGACGTCGAAGGCGACCTGCCGGACCGCGCGCCGCCCCTCGTCGCCCCCCTCCGGCTTCGCGAAAGTCCAGGACTCGCCGAGGAGGTTGAGCAGTTCCATCACCTGCGAGATCACCGTGTTGAAGTGGAGGTCCTCCTCGAAGGAGTGGACCGCCTTGCGGATCACCTGGTGGAGCTTCCGCCAGACGGCCCGCATCTTCGGATCGAGCTTTGACCGGTCCACCGGGCCCGACGGATAGTCCTTCGCGCGGTCCGCGAGGTCGTACACCCGCCGGATGAACCGCTCCGCCCCGACCAGGCCATTCTCGCTCCACTTGATCTGGTCTTCGCTCGGCGCGAAGAAGGCCATGGCGAGGCGGCAGACGTCGACGCCCCACTTGTCGAGGACCGGAGCGGGCGAGACCGCGTTCCCCTTCGACTTCGACATGATCTCGCCCTTCTCGTCGCAGACCATGCCGTGGTTGAAGAGCCGCACCGCGGGCTCGTCGACCGGACAATGGCCGAGGTCGTACAGCACTTTCGTGATGAACCGGAAGTAGAGGCAGTGGCCGCGCGCGTGCTCGATGCCGCCGATGTAGAGATCGACCGGCGCCCACTTCTTGATTTCTTCCTTTCGCCAGATCTCGCGG
>DASXTT010000104.1:0-5591 GCA_036505255.1 Planctomycetota bacterium
GAACGCAACGGAACGGCGATTCTCGGACGCGCGTACCCCCGCGCCGGCCGAATGGACGTCCCCACGATGGACCGAGAACAGACCCTGAGTTACCCCCCGACCGGCTCATTCGACTCTGTCTTGATCGAATTCCAACCCCCCGTCCGGGCGCGCTTTCTTGAACGCCACCGCGATCCGACCGTCCGGCAGCCGCGCGAATCCCCAGCGCGCCCGCACCGTCTCGAGAATGAGGTCCACGATGGTCCCTCCCTTCGGTGTGCGCGGGAAGGCCCCTCTTGGGCCCGGGAATCCGAGCAGGCCCGTGCGAATCTCTCGAGGGGTGAATTCGGGACTTCTTATTTTTGGGGTGAAGGCCGCCACGGGGCCACGAACGCCGGCAGGCGCATTTGGCAAGTCACTCTTTTTTTGTGGCTTGGTGGCATCGGTGTAAAAAAAGTGGTTTCAACGGGACTGACTCAGCACCAAATCAAGGCAGCCAGTCCTCGAACTCGACGACCCAGGTGCCGGACCGGCGGCCGGCCCAGTCCTTTTCCTCCGCGTACGTTCCGCCGGCTTCCTCGATCACCCGCTTCATGAACCGTTCCCCGGGATCGAAATCGCCGCCCCACATCCAGGCGCTTCGGCCCCACCGCTTCTTCGCCTGGCCGTGCGAGAAGACGCCGCGGAGCGATTCGATGTCGCGGTTGGTCCGGACGATGGAACGGGCGGCGCACAGGGCCGAGACGACTTCCACGACCTTCCGGAGTTGAACCGCGTTGTCGAGGAGGGCGGCCTCGTTCTCCCCCACGATTTCGATCTGGACGCAATGGTCGTTCGTTCCGCCGGCCGCGGCCACCCGGTCCTCGAGGCGGTCGACCACCTGCCAGGCGCGGCCGTCGGTGTCGACGATGATCGAGGGACCCAGGCGCCGCCGCTCGAAGGCCTCGACGGCCTGCTCGAAAGTGCGGGTCGCCGTGAAGTGCAGGACGATTCCCCGGATCTCCCCCATCGTTCCCCGGTCCACGTACCGCATCCTCCGGGACTCCATCATCTCGAGCGGAGCGCGGGGAGGCGCGGGCGGGGTCGTCAGGCCCCGGCCCTTCGTCAATTCGCCTCGAAGCCCGAGGTCCCCTCCTTCCCAGACACACATCCAGCCCTCGGCGCCGCGTCCGACCCAGTCCTTTTCCTCGCGGAACTCGCCGCCGATCCGCCGGAGCACCGCCGCGACGAAGGCCTCGCCCGGTTCCATGGCGTCCCGGCTTTCGTTCCGCCGAAGTCCGCCGAACCGGAATTTGGCCTGCATATGGGAGAAGACGCCCCGGCGGGAGATGACGTCGGCGTTCGACCGTGGGATTTCAAACCGGTCCGCCAGTTCCCCGACAACCCGCGCGGCGGATTCCAGCAGTCGGGGATCGGCGAGCAATTCGGTTCCGATGCCGCCCACGACGGAGACATGAAGGGCCGCATCGTCCATGCCGCGGGCGGCGCGCCCCTTCAGATCGGTGGAGAGCAGGCGTTGAACGGTGCCGTCCGCGTCGATGAGAACGTGGATGCGGCCGTCCGTCCTCTTCATGGCCTCCGAGGCCGCGATCCGGTCGAGGCCGGAGGTGGAGTGGATCACGATGGCGGTGGGACGGAAGACGGCCTGAGGAGGCGGCGGCGAGGGCCGTGATGGTTCGCGGGACGGACCCGGCCCGCACGATGTGATCAGCATCGTCAGCCCGAGGATCGCATGCCGCATCGGGACCCATTGTATGGCCCTGAACCGCGCGGCGAGTTCGTCGTTTCATATCTTGATGTCGATTCGTCCGCCCCTATAATGGTCCCGCTCGCATGAACAGGAATCGATTCAGCGCCGGGTTCGCGGCCGGGATCGCGACGGTCCTCCTCGCGGCCGCGGGCACCGCTTCCGCGCAGGACAAGATCAAGTGGAAGGACCGCGCCGACACCGAGGGCGTGGTGATCAGCCTCAACGTCAAGGACATCAAGTACCGGCTCACGAACTCCCCCGCCGAGCAGGAGGAGCCTTCGAAGAACGTCCGGGACATCGAATTCGACCAGGACAACACGCTCTTCCCCTACGAGTACAACCACGGCGTGGCGGCCTTCCACAAGGGCGATTACAAGGGGGCGGTCGAGCAATTCGAGAGGGCCATCGACCGGATCAAGCGGACGAACAGCCCCAACCATCCGATGCGCGACTTCTGCCGCAAGTACATCGTGGAGTCTTATCTGAAAGCCGGGGACGCGGCCGGCGTCATGGCCGCGGCCCGGGAGCTGCGCAAGGAAAAGCCCGACTCCTTCTTCGTCCGGGACTCTTTCCTCATGCAGTACGAGGCTTGGAAGAGGCGCCGCGACGCGAAGCTCCAGGAGGAGACGATCAAGGAGCTGGAGGAGGCGATCAAGACCGACCGCCGGCTCGACGGCCTCCAGCCGGACGCCGAGCTGCTCCGCGCCGATTTCCTCGAGATCAGCAAGAAGTTTGCCGACGCCCTCGCCATCTACTCGAAGTTCGGCGCCAACCGCGAAGTGTGGAAGGAGGTCACCCTCGGGACCCTCCGGTGCCTGAGCGCGCTGGGACGGATGGCCGACCTGAAGAACCGGGTCGAGTCGCTCCTCTCGGAGATCAAGGACCGGAAGGATGCCAATCCGGAGGTGTACCTCGGAGCGCTCGTCGCCCGGGGCGACGTGCAGCTCTCGGAGGGCAAGATCAAGGAAGCCCTCCTCGACTACATGAAGGGGGCGCTCGACCCCGCGCTCGCCCGCCAGAGCACCGAGAACGAGGCCGCGCTCGCGAAAGCGGCCATCGCCGCCGCCCGTTTCGCGAAACAATTCGGCGAAAAGGACAAGGCCAACAAGACCCTCTATGTCGGCCGGGCCATGGAGCTCCGCGACGATCTGAAGAAGGCCTACCCGCAGACGGGATGGTCGGCGGACGTCGACGGCGCGATCCGCGAGGCCAATCTGTCTCAGTAAAGCTTCTGCACCCGCGCCTCCGGGAAGTAGTGCTCCAGGATCTCCGTCGCGCTCCTTCCCAGCTCCGCCATCTTGTACGCGCCGTACTGGCACAGGCCCGCGCCGTGGCCCCAGCCCCGGCCCGTGATGACGATCTTCTCCCCCACCGTCTCGACGGAATCCCACAGGGTGCTGCGGATCAGCCGGGGATCGATGCGGCGCCGGAAGCCTCCGTTGGCCTCGAGCAGGTGCTCCTTGACCCCCTTTTCCACGAGGACCCCCACCTCCTGGGCGTGCCCTCCCGGCAGGGTCTTCGTCACGCGGACGGACTTGACCTTCGCCGGGGAAGTCGGGCCCCACAGTTTTTTGGCGAGATCCGCGCGCGAGAACTCCGCCTTCCAGGCGTAGTACTTGGACTCGGTGCAGAACCCGCAGGCGGTCCCCCGGAGCGGAGGAATGTCCTCGCCCTCCCCGAGGACGAGGACGGCGGGCTCCGTGTGGCCGCCGCAGGTCGAGGAGAAGAAAGTCTTGACGATCCGCCCGGCGAAGACGACGAACAGGCCGCGGGTCTCGTCGACGAGGCGGACGGCGAGCGAGGTCTCCTTCTCGCGCCCGCCGTACACCTGGGACCGCTCGTCGTCGTAGACGTCGAATTTCTCGCCCTTGACCGTGGCGAGGGTTTTCATCTTCGCCTCGTACAGGGCGTAGGTGCGGGCGGCGATGACCTGCGCCTTCAGCGCCTCCTCGCCGCGCGACAGGGACATCTCCTTGCCGACGACGCCGCGGAGGTAGTCTTCGAGATCGAGGTCGTTCACCAGGGTGATGCGCGGGGCGCGGGTCTCTCGGTCGTCGTCCCGGAGCACGATGAGGTCGCCCCGGTAGCGCACGCCGTTGATCTCGAATCCCCCGTCCGTTCCCGAGGTGATCCGGAGGGACGTTTCGGCGTGGACGCGGTTGCCGACGCGGAGGCCCTCCTCCCACTTGAGGGCGATCGCCTCGGACCCCCCTTCCTCCTTCTGGAGGAATCCCGCCCGGCCCACGACCGCGAAGGGTTCCCGGAAGACCACGGCGGCGGAATCGACTCTCATGAACCGGGAGAGGCCCACCTGGATCCGGGGGGCGGCGTGAATCTGCCCGAGGGCGGCCGGGTCGAGGGCCGCGCGGGGAGCGCTGCAGGAATGAAGGAAGATGGCCGTCCAGGCGGTGGCGACGACGGCGAACAGGGACCGGATTCCCCCGCCCGGGCGCGCTCTCCTCATGCTCCCCCCTCGTCCCCAAATTATAACTTATGATTTGGGAATGAGGGGTGGAATCCGGAATCAGGAACAAGGAATCGGCGAAGCGGGACGCGAGGCCTGGAGCCTCACTCGACGTAGGTGCAGACGAGCTCCGTCGATCCGCTGGCGGAGACTTCGAATTCGCCGAGATGCGCGGGCAGGAGAAAGGTGTCGCCCCGCCGGAACGGGGTCTTCGACGCCATCTTCGCGCCGTAGCGGAGGGCGCCGCCGCCCCGGGTGCAGGTCAGGATCTGGAACCGGGCCGGGTTCGTCTTCTCCTTGATCCGTCGTCCCTCGACCACCATCGCCTCCATCGTGAACTTTTCGCACTTGATGAGGAGGAGCCGGCGGTAGGAATACCCCGGCAGGCGGGACGGCTTGTACTTCGAGACCCCCATCGAATAGAAATCGGTCACGTTCATCGCCTTCTCGACGGCAAGCGGCCGCGGCTTCCCGTTCTGGACGCGGCCCCAGTCCGTCAGCCGGTACGTGACGTCGGAGTTCTGCTGGACCTCGAGGAAGATCGGCCCGCCGAACGCCGTGTGGATCGTCCCGGGCGGAATGAAGATCACCTCGCCCGTCTTCACCTCCATGGCGTTGAGGCACTGCTCCACCGTGCCCTTCAGGAGGTGCTGGCGGAACTCGGCGACGGTCGTCCCGGGCAGGACGCCGCGGATCACGCGCGCCTCCTTCGGCGCGTGGACGACGTACCACGCCTCCATCTTTCCCACCGGCTCCTGCTCGTACCTCTGCGCGAAGTCGTCCGAGGGGTGGACCTGGAGGGAGAGCCGCTCGTGCGCGGCGATGAACTTGATGAGGAGCGGAAACCGGCTCGAGAAGCGCATGGAGTGCTCGTCGCCGAGGACCTCGCGCGGCCAGGCGCGGCAGAGGCTCTCGAGCGACCACCCCTTGAGCGGCCCGGCCCCGATGACGGAGAGGTTTTTCTCCCGGCTCGAGATTTCCCACGACTCGCCGGTCCGGGACCCCGCCCCCTTCTTTCCAAGGACGCGCTTCAGCTCGGGCCCGCCCCAGATCTTGTCCTTGTAGATTTCCTTGAAGCGGTAGGGGTAAAGCACGGGGCCCTTTTTAGGGGCGGCCTTCGGCATGGCGGGATTTTAAGGATGCTCGGACGAATTGGCAATGACGGCGGCAGGAACAATGAGCGGATGTCCGACTTCGGATATCAGACTTCAGCAAGATCGAACCTGCCGGAACTGAAAACCTCGGCCTGAAGTCCGAAGTCTGAAGTCTGAGGTCTGTCCTATCCAAATGGTAGAACCAAGGGCATGGACGCCCCCTTCCCGGATGGACCGTGGCGGGGATACTACCTCCACCCCTCCATGGACGATCTCCGACACCTGATGCGCCTCGAGCTCCTGT
>DASXTT010000105.1:0-5254 GCA_036505255.1 Planctomycetota bacterium
CGTGACGCGCGCGCTGGACGGACTCGAGATCGGTCCGCCGCTCGGGTACAAGAACCTGACGCTCTACCCGCTCCTCGCGGCGTCCGAGAAGTCCGTCGCCGTGACGACGCTGCCCCAGGCGCTCGGGGACAACCGGGTCGATATCACGGAGGAGAACTCACTCCTGGTTCGCGTGAAGAACAAGGGCGATGCCGCCCTCGTCCTCCTCGCGGGCGAAATCCTGGTGGGTGGCCGCACCGACCGGGTCGTCGCGCGCGATACGATCGTTCCTGCCGGGAAGGACAGGGCGGTCGAAGTCTTCGATGTCGAGCCCGCCGGCCAGGCTCGCGCCGCGGAGAAGATCGCGTTCCGTCCCGAGTCCGGGCACTACTGGGCTTCGCTCGGCATGCGCCGTCTCCTCAACGAGGAGCCCGGGCAGGCGGGCGTCTGGGCCGCGATCCTGGGCCCCGGGGGCAGGATTCCTCCGGTCGACCTTTACCGGGACCATCGAACCGGGCTCCTCGAGTACCACATGGCGCTCGTGGATTTGAAATCCGCCTATCCGATGATGGTCGGCGTGGCGGTCGCGGTGGGGGACTCCCTCGTCTCGGCCGAAATCTTCGGATCGCCGGCGCTCCTGACGTCACACTTCGACCGGATCCTCGGCTCGGCTTCGCTCGAGGCGCTCCTCGCCGGCCCCGGGCGCGAGACCCGGGGCTTGTCCGAATTCTCCTCGAGCGCGGCCGCGGTGAAGCGGATGCTGGAGACGGCCTTCTCGGCGGAGCAGGACGTCGAGAACGACTTGATCGTCGTCCGCCGGCATGGACGGCCCGTGGGGCGGGCGGTCACGGTCGGCGGCGAGGCGGTGCGCGTGCTCCTTTTCCCCGACAGCTCGTCGGCGCCGCGTCCGTCCCTCGACCTCGCGGTCCAGCCGGCGAAGGTGAAGCGGGCCGTCGACGCCTATGAAGCGCGCCTGGATTCCGCGACCGGTCCCCGTCGGGTCTCGATCCTCCGCGAGATGGCGATGCTGCCGGGGGACTATCCCCGGCAGAAAGTCCTGGATCACGCGAAGTCGGACAAGGTGCGCACCCCGGCCATCGAGGCGCTCGGCCTGAGGGGCGATCCGGCGGCGGTCGAGCCGCTCCTCGAGTGGCTCAAGGAGACGCGCAAGGACCCGGCGGTCGCGATTTATGCGGCCCTGGCCCAGGCCCTCGCGCGGCTGGGAAGCGAGAAGGCGATCTCCGTCCTCATCCAGGATCTCGATCCGAAGACGCCCCTGATCGCCCGCGCCGCGGCGGAGCACCTTCCCTCACTGATGATCGGCCTGCGCAATCTGAACACGCTGGAGACGACGATGGGGGGCCTCATCCAGGCCCTCGAGCGGTTCTCGGCGGAACCGTCGGACCCGCAGGGATTTTCGTGGCCGGTCCGGACGCTCCGGCTCATCACGGGCAAGGAGTACGGGCGGACCTCCGACTTCTCAACCTGGTGGAACACTCCCCTCGAGAGGGCCACTTTCCTGGAGCAAAGGCGGAGGCCCTGAGAAGCTTCCAGTTCCCGGTTTCCAGATCCCAGTTTCAGAAGCTTCGAGCTTCCAGCCGGACGCAGGTATACTAGCGTGGCATGAAACGTCCTCGGCATTTCATCCTCGGCGTCGTACGGAAAGGCGACGACCATCTCCGCGTCACGCGCGCGGAGCGGTACGTCGTCCAGGGCGGAACGAAGGAGACGCACGATCAGGCGGCGGAATTCGTCGCCGAAATCGACCGGGAATACGTCAAGGATCCGCCCCAGACCGAAGGGGAGCGCCGCATGGTCGTCCGCGAGGCCGCCCGGAAGACGGGCCTGCTCAAGCCGGAACCGAAATCCCATCCGCCCGGCCGTTGAGAGCCGAAGCTCGACCATGGGCGCCGCCGCGCAGGACCTAGAGCCGGTTCTCGATCACCTGCTCGGGCCGGAACCCCGCCAGCTTCAGCCGCTCGACCGACCCCGCCGGCAGAGCCGCCTGGGGGCACAGCCCCACGATCTCGCTCGACCGGACCTTCACGCCCGCCGCGGAAGCCTCGCGCCCCACGGCGGCGAAGACCGTCTCGAGCGGCGTGCGGGTGAAGTCGCACACGTTGATCGAAACCTGCGCGCATCGGCGGTCCGCGATGAAGAGCCCGAGCGCCTTGATGGCCGGAAGGCCGCCGTCGCGCTCCCGGATTTTCTTCGCGATCCGCTTCGCGAGCTTTTCGTCCTGCGAATCCAGGTCGATGTTGTAGGCGATGAGCGGGGGACGGGCGCCGACGGCGACGCATCCCGCGGTGGGGTGGATCGCGTTCGGGCCGAAGTCGGGCGTGCGGTCCGGGTCCTTCCCGATGAGCTCGCGCAGGCCCTCGAACTGGGGCTTGCGGAGGTCGGCGAGGTTCCGCCGGTCCGGCCGCGTGGCCGCGGCCTCATACAGGAAGACCGGCACCTTCAGCTCCGACCCGATGCGGGCGCCGACCTCGCGCGCGGTCCGCACGGCGTCCTCCATCGAGGCATCCCGGATCGGCACGAAGGGGATCACGTCGACGGCGCCCATCCGGGGATGCCGCCCCTCGTGGCGCGTGAGATCGATCCGTTCGACGGCCTTCCGGGCGGCGGCGACGGCGGCTTCCGCGACCGCCTGTGGGGATCCCACGAAAGTCACCACGGAGCGGTTGTGGTCGCGGTCCATCTCGAGGTCGAGGAACCGGGCTCCCGGGACCGCCTGGATGGCCGCGACGATTTCGTCGCAGACTTCCCGGCGCCGTCCTTCGCTGAAATTGGGGACGCATTCGATGAGCATGGGTCGTGAGTGCAGGTAAGTATTCAGACTTCCGATATCAGACTTCAGTTCAAGAAGCTCCAACCCGTGAGCCCCAGATTATAGCGGTGGCCCGCTTTTGGCCACCCGGACTACAATCCATCGAACCATGACCGACCTCGCCCCCCGCAGCTGGAGGAGCATCATCTTCCGGCCCGGGCGCCCCCCGATGCGGAAGCGCACCGCGATGCTGCTCTGCCTCGGCGTCCTTCTCCTGAACCTGGGGGCCGACGTCGTGCTGTTGACGAAGGGGAGCGTCCTGGGGCGGATCGCCGAGCTCCAGCTCCGCCGCCGGGCGGGCGACCTGCTCGCGTTCGAGAGTGTCACGATGACGCTCGGGGGGCGCGTCCGGATCGAAAAGGCCGAGGTGTGCCTTCCGGACCGGACGCGGCCGTTCCTCACGGCCCAGCGCGTCATCGCCTCGCTGGGCCACCGGGAAGGATCCATCGTCGTGGAGTCGGTCGTGCTGGAGGAGCCGCGGGTCCGTCTCTCCGACCGCCTCGTGAGCGACCTGGGGGGTGAGGGCGGCGGTCCGCACAAGCCCTTGCGCGAGATCATCCCGCCGCACATCCTGCCGCGCATCACCTGCCAGGGCGGGACCCTCGAGCTGGGCCACTCCGCCGTGCTCGCGTCGGAGGAGCCGCAGATCTTCGAGATCCGCGAGCTCGTGATGGTCCCGACGACGGGCTACCGCTACTTCGTCCGGGGGACGCTCCGGAGCGCGCTCGTCGGCGAGTGGAGGGTCCAGGGCGAAGTCGATCTCGACTCGGGCCAGCACGAGGTCCACCTCTCGACCGACCAGGTCGTTCTCGGGACGGCGATCCGGCAGGTCTTGAACCCGTCGATCCACGTCGCGTGGGACCGCTACCGGCCCGTGGGCCCGGCCGCCGCGGACGTGTACCTCGCGTACGACCGCCGGAAACCGGAGGAGGGAGTCGTCTTCCGCCTGACGCTGAAGCCGCGGGGGATGAGCCTCCTGTACGAGAACTTCGCGTACCCGTGCGAGCAGGTCCACGGCGAGATCGAGTTCCGGATTGACGGATTCACCGTCAAGCGGATCCACGCGCGGCACGGCAAGTCGACCGCGATCCGTTTTGACGGGAGCGCCGACGGCTACGGGGCCGAGGCCGGCTACCACTGGCGCGTCGAGATGGACGACGTCCCGATGGACGACTCCCTGCGCAATGCCCTCGGGAAGAACGCGCGCGACGTCTGGGCCACTTTCCGCCCGTCCGGAACGCTCGACGCGCGGGCCACGATCCACCGGGAGCACGGCGACGGCCTGAAGGAGTCGATCCCCGTCGACCTCTTCTTCAAGGAGGCCTCGTTCGCCTACTCGGGCTTCCCCTATTCGATCGATCGGGTGGTCGGGGAGGTGCGGGTCCACGGGGAGGACGTGGTCATCAAGCGCCTGCGCGGCTTCCACGGGCGCGGCGACTTCCGGTTCTCCGGGCGGATCGACTCGATCGCCGCCGATCCCGAGATCGACCTCGACGTGCGGGCCGCGTCGCTGGAGCTGGACGCCCGGTTCCGGGACGCCCTGCCGGCCGAGACGCGGGCGACGTGGGACCGGGTCCTCCCGACCGGGAATGTAGATCTCGACCTGCGCCTCCTGCGGAGCAAGGGCGGGGAGCCGCGGATCCGCGCGACGGCCCGGGCCCTGGGGAACCGGGTGCTGGTGAAGGACGCCCCCCTTCCCGTGAACATCCGCGAGGGGACCGTGGAGTTCAACGAGGGGCGCGTCCGCCTGAACCACCTGATCGGGCAGGTGGATCCGGTGGGGGAGATCGCCGTGAGCGGGGAGATCACCCCCGGGGCCGACGGCCCGACGACGCACCTCGAGATCGACGGAAAAGCCATCCCGATCGACGACCGCTTCAAGGATCGGATGCCCCGGGCGCTCTCGGACGTCCTCAAGTCGCTCAAGCTTTCCGGGATCGCGGACTTCAAGTTCACGATGGACGAGTGGCGCGAGCGCGACCGGCCCGCCCTGCGGGTCTCGCTCCGGCTCGACCTGCGGAAGGGCGCCATCGCGACCGACGTGCGCGTGGAGGATCTCGACGGGACCGTGATCCTCGCGGGCCCGATCCGGGACGGGAAGCCGACGATGTCGGGAAAGATCGACGTCCGGTCCGCGCGGATCCTGAAGAAGCAGGTCCGGAACTTCTCGACCAATTTCGCGATCCTGGGATCGATGCTCGTCTTCCGGGACATCACGATCGACGCCTACGGGGGGAAGATCCTGGGCTGGTTCTCGCTGGACACGGTGACGAACGACATCGAGGGGGACTTCACGGTGGGCCGCCTCGACCTGCGGGAATTCGTGAACGACACCGCGAAATGGTCGGGCAAGACCATCGCGGGGAAGGTGGACCTGCGGATCCCGAAGCTGACCGGCAAGGCGAACGACCTGGCGTCGCTCAAGAGCGGCGAGGAGGGGTGCAC
>DASXTT010000106.1:0-2177 GCA_036505255.1 Planctomycetota bacterium
CGTCGCGGCTTCCTTCGCCTCGGCCCAGGAAGCGCCCCCGGCGCCCGCGCCGCTCTGGAAGAAGTGCGGGGTCGAGATCTCCTGGATGAGCGACCGCCGTCCCCTCCGGGACAACGTCCAGGGCGGACGCCTCGGCAAGACCGACGTGGATCTCGAAGAGCTGTTCGGCGAAGTCCGCGACAAGGCGAAGGAGACGGGCCGGCTCATCCTCTGGTACATCCCCCAGGTCGCGGGCAGTCACATGTACCGCGGGGCCATCCTCGATCACTACATGGACGTCGCCATCTGGACCGATGAGGCGATCGTCGAGCTGGTCAAGCGCCGCTTCGTGCCTCTCCGCGCGGCCTGCGCCAAGGAGCTGATCACCGAGACGAAGGTCAACCGCTGGCGCGTGGTCGAGCCCGCCATCGTGATCCTCGATGCCAACGGGAACGAACTTCACGCCATCCAGCGGATCCGCACCTTCAACGCGGACTTCATCGCCGCGGCGCTGAGATCCGTCCTTGAGAAGAATTCCCCGGGAGCTCCCCCCGAAGGCGCCTCGGGGGACGACCTGGTGAAGGGCGGTTGGTTCGACGCCGCCGCGAAGAAGCTCGCGGACGATCCGCTCAAGCTGGCCGAACTCCGGCGGAGTGAAGGAAAGATCGACGATGCCCTCGGTTTCCTCGACGCGGCGGCGAAGAAGGGCGCCGACGCCTCCGCCGTCGCCACGGTCCGGGGTCGCGCGCTCCTGTCGGCCGGCCGCATCAAGGAGGCCAGGGAGGCGCTCGAAAAGGGCGCTTCGCCGGAGGCCTCGTACTACCTCGCCCACGCCGAGCGGATGCTCGGCCACGACGACGTGGCCAACGGGATCTGGGCGAAGCTGGCGGAGTCCTCCGCGGAGAATCGGTGGGGTTGGCGGGCCGCGGCGAACACGACCATTCACAAGGACCAGAAAGCGTACGGGCCCGCCGCGGTGGGCTTCGAGGACGTCCTCTGGAGCGCCGCGCCCGCGGCCGGAGCGACCACCACGAGGTGGGAGCGCACGCCGGCCGATCTGCAGGATGTCGCCAAGCGCGCCGTCGCCTGGCTTCTCCGGGAGCAGTCCGCCAAAGGGTCGTGGAACGACGCGAGGTACGCGTACTGGCCGTCGCCGGAGATCCAGCCCAATGTCCACATGGCGGTGACGGGTCTCGCCTGCGCCGCACTTCTCGAGTGGAGGGAGGTCGATCCCGCGCGCATCGGAGCCGCCCTGGAGGCGGGGGAGAAGTACCTGCTCGACGAGAACAACATGGCGCGCGGGAAGAACGAGGAGCCGTACGCGGACGCGTACCGGCTGCTGTACCTCGTCCGGAAGCACGCCACGCTCGCCGACGCCGCGGCGAAGAAGAAATCGCAGGAACAGATGAACGCGATCGTGAAGAAACTCGCGGCGATCCAGGATAAAAGCGGAAACTGGGCGCACGAGTATCCGAATCCTTTCTGCACCGCGGCCGTCCTCCAGATGCTGCTGCTGGCCCGCAAGGCCGGCGCGGAAGTCGAGGAGGGCGTGCTGAGCCGTGGCGCGGAGGCGCTCAAGGCGACCCGTGACGACGAGGGCCGCCAGTCCTACGCCGCGGGCGGCAAAGGGGACAACGCTTCGAACTCCAGCGGCCGGAACGCCATGTGCGAGGCGGTCCTCCTGGAGCTCAAGGCGACCGAGCGGAAATCCTTCGAGGCGGCCATGGACCAGTTCTGGTCGTTCCTCGACCGGCGTGAGAACGTGCGCGTCTGCGACTTCCACTCGGACGGCGAGCTCGCCGGCTTCTTCTTCTACAACAACTTCTTCCACACGACGGAGGCCGCCTCGCTGCTCGAGGAGAAGGCGCGCGAGGAGGCCCTCGCGAAAGCCGCGGCCCACCTCGCGAAGATCCCGGAGATCGACGGGAGCTTCATCGACAGCCACGAAATGGGGAAGAGCTACGGCACGGCGATGGCCCTGCTGTCGCTCCGGAACGCGCTGAGGAAGTGAAAAAGAAACCCCCGGCCGACCGGCCGGGGGTGTGGATATCGGCGGGCGCGCGGAGCGCTACTTGTCCTTCTTGTCGCCCCCCTCCTTCGGTTCCTTCTCGGCCTTCTCCTCTTTCATCTTTTCGAGGATATCCGCCTTCGCCTTGAAAAAGCCCTTGTTCCCGTTCGGGAACCGGTCCTGGAGGGCC
>DASXTT010000107.1:0-1763 GCA_036505255.1 Planctomycetota bacterium
CGACTCCGAGGCCCGCCGCGCCGGGATTCCCGGAGGCGAGGATCCCGCGGCCAACTGTGCTAGTGTTGCGTCTCGCCCATTGCCTCGTGGAGTTCATTTCAGGAGCCGCGCGTGGAAAAACCCGCCCCGACGAAGTATCCCATCCATCCCCTGATCGCCCGGCGCTGGAGTCCGCGGGCCATCGATCCGGACCGGCCTCTGTCCGCCGAGACGGTGTCCGCCATCCTGGAGGCCGCCCGCTGGGCTCCTTCCTCCAACAACGAACAGCCGTGGCGCTTCCTGATCTTCGACGGCCGCGATTCCGGGACTCTCGGGAAGGCCCGTTCCTGCCTGGTGGAGGGGAACGCCTGGGCGAGGAAGGCGCCTCTGCTGCTTCTCTCGGTCGCGTCGGAGGCGTTCGCCCGCGGCGGGAAGCCGAACCGTCACGCCTTCCACGACGTCGGGCTGGCGACCGAGAACCTCCTCCTGCAGGCCACGGAGCTGGGGCTCGTGGTCCACCCGATGGCGGGGTACGACGCGGCGAAGGCGAGAGCCCTCTTCGGGATTCCGGAAGGACACACTCCCTTGGCGATGATCGCGGTCGGCTATCCGGGGAACGTGGAGGATCTTTCGGACGAGCTCAGGGCCCGGGAGATTGGCCCGCGCGCGCGGAAGCCGGTCGAGGAATGGGCCTACGCGGGACGCTGGGACGTTCCTTATCGCCCTTGAACCACTCCGCCCTCGGGACGGCTCAGGCCGGCTCGCGGGCCAGGCGCCGCTCAAGCTCCCGGTGCTGCCTCCAGATCTCCTCGGGCATGCGATCGCCGTAGCGCCCCAGGAATTCCTTCTGGCTCGCCAGTGCCTGCGCCCATCCCTGGCGATCCACCCCGAAGAGGATCGCCTCGGCGGCGGGATCGAGATCGAGACCTTCCAGATCCACGGAACCGTGGGCGGGAAGCAGGCCGATCGGGGTCTCCTTCACGGCGCCGGTTCCTGCGCACCGGCTCAGGATCCATTGCAGCACGCGCAGGTTCTCGCCGAACCCCGGCCACAGGAACCGTCCGTTCGGGCCGCGCCGGAACCAGTTGACGCGGAAGATGCGCGGCGGGCGCCTGAGGCCGCCTCCCACCGCGAGCCAGTGGGCGAAGTAGTCGGCCATGTTGTAGCCGCAAAACGGCAGCATGGCGAAGGGGTCGCGGCGGAGGACGCCGACGCGCCCCGTGGCGGCCGCGGTCGTCTCCGAAGCGAGGGTCGCGCCCAGGAAAGTCCCGTGGCGCCAGTCGAACGCCTCGTACACGAGCGGCACCACGTCGGAGCGCCTGGATCCGAAGAGGATGCCGCTGATCGGCACGCCGCGGGGGTTCTCCCATTCCGGCGAGTAGCTGGGACACTGCTGGATCGCCACCGTGAAGCGGCTGTTGGGATGCGCGGCCGGCTCGGGGCGCCGCGGGGTCCACCGCTTCCCGAGCCAGTCGAGGCACTCTTCCGGAGGCGAATCGAGACCTTCCCACCAGACCGTGCCGTCGGGCTTTAGGGCGACGTTCGTGAAGATCGTGTCGCGCGTCACCGCCCGGGCCGCGTTCGGATTCGATTCCAGGCTCGTCCCGGGCGCGACGCCGAAGAAGCCCGCCTCGGGATTCACGGCCCACAGGCGCCCGTCGTCTCCGACGCGCAGCCAGGCGATGTCGTCGCCGACGGTCCAGACCCGCCATCCCTGGAAGCGCTGCGGGGGGACCAGCATGGCCAGGTTGGTCTTCCCGCAGGCGCTCGGAAACGCGCCGCAC
>DASXTT010000108.1:0-3575 GCA_036505255.1 Planctomycetota bacterium
CGCACCTCACCAAGGGCGCGGCGATGAACGAGGGGCGGGTCGCGACGGAGCTCGGCCTGCGCGGCTCACCCGCGGTGGCCGAGGCGGCGATGGCGGCGCGCGACGTCCTGCTCGCGCGCTGGACGGGGGCCAGGGTTCACATCGCCCACGTCAGCGCCCGGGAGACGGTCGAAGTGATCCGCGCGGCCAAGAGAGCGGGCGATCCGGTGACGGCCGAGGCCGCGCCCCATCATCTGACGCTCGACGAAGAACGGGTGCGGGGATACGACCCCCGATTCAAGATGTACCCGCCCCTGCGCGCGGCGGAGGACGTGGCGGCGGTCGTCGCGGCCCTCGCGGACGGCACGATCGACTGCATCGCGAGCGACCACGCGCCCCACACGGCCGAGGAGAAGGAGCAGGAGTTCGCCGCCTGCCCCAACGGGGTCGTGGGACTCGAGACGACGGTCGGGGTCGTCCTCACGGACCTCGTCGCGACGGGCAGGCTCTCCGCGCTCAGGGCCATCGAGGCCATGACCATCGGACCGGCCCGTGTGCTCGGGCTGCCGCTCGGGACGCTCGCGGTCGGGGCGGAGGCCGATGTGACGATCCTCGACCCGGGCCGGAAGTGGAAGGTGGACCCCTCGAAGTTCCGGTCGCTCGGCCGCTGCACGCCCTGGGAGGGGCGCACGTTAGTGGGAGCGACTGCGGTCACAATCATCAACGGGCGAATCGTATACGAGCGTGAACAGGGCTAGTTCCGTGCATCCGGATTCCAGATCCCAGATTTCGGAAGCTTCCCGTTTCGAGTTTCGAGGCTCGGAATCACCCGGATGGATTTGAGGAGCCGGATTTGAAACTCGTAACTTCGGAATACTGGGATCTGGGATCTGGGATCTTGAAACTGGCTACGGCCCCCCTCGTGATAGACTGGCGGCGTGCTGCTCATCGACGGGTACAATCTGCTCTTCAAGGTCCGGGGGTTCGATCCGCAGCGACTGAACGCCGAGCGGGACCGGCTGGTCGTCCGGATCACCCGGTACTGCGCCGCCACTGGAATCCGGACCCGGATTTTCTTCGACCCGCGGCGCGACGGGGCCGCGCCGTTCGACCGGGTCCGCCGGAAGGAATCGGTCGAGATCGTCGAGCTGGCGGAAATCACGGCCGACGAGGCCATTCTCGCCCTCGTGGTGGAAGGGAAGGACCGCACGGCGTACCGGGTGATCAGCTCGGATCGCGAAGTGGCCGGGACCGCGGACAAGCGGGGCTTCGACGCCGTGGCGTCGGAGGATTTCCTGGCGGAGCTGGAGGATTCGGAGCGCGGGGTCGCCCGCGAAAAACCGGACGGCATCAGCGCGGCCGAGGCGGAACGCTGGATGAGGGAATTCGGACTGGGAGGAAAGAGCGATGAAGCTCGCGGAGCATCTTAAGCCCGGCGTCCCGGTCGAGATCCAGACCTTCGGGGGCCAGACCATCATTCTCGGCGGCAAGGGCGAGGCGCACCGGCTGGAACAGGTCGACGACGACGAGCAGGTCCTCTTCCTCCAGACGACGGTCGCCGCGGGCCGGATGAAAGGCCAGAAGGTCCGGATGATCCTTCCGTACGCGGCCATCGCCACGATCTCCGTCCCTGTCTGACCGTGACCGTCCACGCTTATTCCTCCCGGTACGAGCCCGACTGGCCGGACCACGTCTTTCCGACCGAGAAGTACCGGCTCGTCGCGGAGCGCCTTCGGGCCGCGGGCGCGACGCTCGTGGAGCCCGAGCCGGCCACGCGCGATCAGCTCCTCCTCGTCCACACCCCCGAGTACCTCGACCGTCTCGAGCGCATGACGGAGATGCCGGAGCTCGGGTACGCCGAGTTCGAGGTGCCCTGCACGCGGAAGACGGTGGAGTCCTTCAAGCTCTCCGCGGGAGGCTCGATCCTCGCCGCGCGGCGGGCTCTCGAAGACGGGGTGGCCGGAAATGTCGGCGGCGGATTCCACCACGCGTTCGCCGGGCATGGCGAGGGATTCTGCCTCATCAATGATCTCGCGGTCCTCATCCGCGTCCTGCAGAAGGAGGGCCGGATCCGCCGGGCCGCGGTGATTGACCTCGATCTCCATCAGGGCAACGGGACCGCACACATTTTTCGCGACGATCCCAGCGTGTATACGTTTTCGATGCACCAGGAGCACAACTACCCCGTGAAGGAGCGCTCGACGTGGGACATCGGGCTGGACGACTACACGGCGGACGACGAGTACCTGGCGCACTTGCGGGAGGCGGTGCCGAAGATCCTCGACCTGCACAAGCCGGATCTCGTCGTCTATCAGGCCGGGGCCGACTGCTATGAGGAGGACAAGCTGGGGCTCCTCAAGCTGACGAAGGGGGGCATCGCCGAGCGCGACCGGACCGTCTACCGCGAGTGCCGGAGGCGAAAGATCCCCGTCGCGGCGACGCTCGGAGGGGGCTATCCCCGGCGCACCGAGGACGCAGTCGAGATCCACTCGAAGACGCTGCTTCTGCTGGACGAAGTGAACCCATGATGCGCTGCTCGTGGCTGCTTCTGATCGCGTTCGCCCAGGATCCCGACGCCCACCGGGCGGGAAGCTTCGCCGTCACCTTCAAGGAGCGCCATCCGTTGAGCGTCCTCAAGGAAATGTGCCGGCGGCAGGGATGGAAGGAAGCCGAAGTGCGGAAGAACGAACCCGGCCTCGAAGGGATGAAGATCGAGGACGAGTCGTTCGAGGTCGTCGTTCCGGAGAGCTACGCCCCCGAGAAGAGCTTCGGCCTTCTGGTATGGATCAGCCCGGGAGACAGCGGCGTCGTGCCGCGGGAGTGGCATGAAGCGCTGGCGAAGCGGAACCTCATCGCCGTCGGGGCCGACAACTCGGGGAACAGCCGCGGCGTCGCGTACCGGATCGGCTTCGCCCTCGACGCCGTCCACAACCTGTCGCGCCGGTACTCGATCGACAGGAAGCGGATCTACGTCACGGGCTTCTCGGGCGGCGGCCGCACGGCGAGCCGGGTCGGACTGGCTTACGCGGACATTTTCACCGGCGGGATCTACCAGGGCGGGATGGATTTCTACAAGGCGGTCGCCGACCCGGCGGACGCGAAGAAGGAGTTTCGACCGACGTTCGTGAAGCCCGAGGGGGACCTGCTGATCAAGGCAAGGATGGAGAGCCGCCATGTTGTCCTGGTCGGGCAGGCGGACTTCAACCGGCCGTCGTCGAAGGCGATCTTCGACGTCATGTCGAAGCAAGAGCGATTCACCCGCACGACGTACGTCGAGTTGCCCGGAAAGGGCCACGAGCCCGCGGACGCCGAGACGCTTGGGAAGGCGCTCGACACGCTCGACGCGCCGCTGAAGGAAGAGAAGCCGAAGAAATAGGGGAGCCATGGGCCGGTTCTTCCGGTTCGCGAAAAACGTGGGGTGGTGGGGGACGATCCGGTCGCTCCTCTAGCCTCGGCCGCATTTCGGGCCCCTGGAGATCCACCGTCGGACCCAGCTTGCACCGGGGCACGAATGCATGTACAATACATGCATGAAGATCGTTCCCTATGGCGTCCGCGAAGTCCAGGCCCAGATCGGCAAGGCCCTGCGAATCGTC
>DASXTT010000109.1:0-24483 GCA_036505255.1 Planctomycetota bacterium
TAGGATACTCTTCCATCTGTGTTCCAGTCTGGGGACGCGCCATGACCTTCAAACATCAGCTGTGGATCGTCTTGGCCTTGGTCTCCGTTTCGATCACATCCTGCGCGGGCACGGCGGTCAACACGCCGCCGAAGCAAGAAAGCACGGTATCGGATAGCGTTGTCCTCAGGGCATTGAAGTGGCTCGCCCGTCACCAGAATCCCGACGGTTCGTGGGGCGCCGCGAGTTACACGAACCAGTGTGTTGGCGACAAGTGCGCCGGTCGCGGCGATCCCGAGTACGACACGGGCGTCACGGGCCTCGCCCTGCTCGCCTTCCTGGGCGCGGGGTACTCGCACCTCTCCAAGGACGAATTCCCCGACCCCGTGACTCCCGACAAGACCTTGAAGTTCGGCGAGGTCGTAAAGAATGGCCTGAAATGGCTCATGTCGAAGCAGGACCCCGAGGGGTGCATCGGCGACCGCGGCACGAAGTACATGTACAACCACGCGATCGCGGCCACGGCTCTCAGCGAGGCCTACGGAATGTCGGCGACCCAGCTCTTCAAGGGGCCGGCCCAGAAGGCGGTCGACTTCATTATTGGGGCTCAGAACCCGGGCCGGGCATGGCGCTACACGAAGCAATCGGGCGACAACGACTCGTCGGTCACGGGTTGGGCGGTCATGGCCCTGGCGTCGGCGGAGCTCTCAGAACTCGATGTGCCGGCTCGGGAAGCGTACACGGGGGCCCGAAAGTGGTTCGACCAGGTCACCGACACTACCTACAACCGCGTAGGTTACAACGCCAAGAGCTCTGGAAAGGTGTACGTCCCCGGCAAGAACGAGAATTTCGTCCATCACGAAACGATGACGGCGATCAACGTTTTGTGCCGCATCTTCATGGCGAAGAACAAGAAGGACCTGGCGCTCGGCGGCGTCCAGCTCCTCGTGAGGGACCTGCCGGAGTGGAAGGCGGGCTTCGTCGACTTCTACTACTGGTACTACGCCACGTTCGCGCTCTTCCAGTACGACGGTCCGGACGGTCCCTACTTCAAGAAGTGGAGCGAGCCGATGAAGAACGCCATTGTCCCCAATCAGAAGGTCTCCAAGGCCGGCTGCGCCACCGGGTCGTGGAGCTCCGAGGAGGATCGCTGGGGCTTCGAAGGCGGACGGGTGTACGCGGTCGCTCTCAACGCGCTCACCCTCGAGACCTATTACAGGTACTCTCATTGACCTCAAGGTTTCGGGAGCATGAGCGGTCGGGATCTGTGAGCCGCCCCGACCCGTGAATCGCCTCTTCGACCCGCTGGGGATCCTGAATCCCGGGAAGGTCCTGCCGGATCCCTGACCTTTGTCGCAAAGCCAATTCAACTGGTAGAATCCGTTTCGCGATTCCCGGAGGGTGTGTTGGCCCAGCTGCACAGCGTCCTCGAGAAGGTCAGGACCGATCCGCCCAACATCCTCGCCGCGCTCCAGGCGGTGCAGGCCGGATTCGGGTACGTCGACCCCGCCCAGGTGCCCCTCATCGCCCACGCGCTCGGCGTCACCGACTCCGACGTCCACGGCGTCCTCAGCTTCTACCACGACCTCCGGACCGAGCCGCCGGGACGCCACGTCATCCGCTTCTGCCTCGGCGACTCCTGCATCGCCATGAAGGCCGAGCGGTCGCTGGAAGCGCTCCAGAAGACGCTGAAGTGCGGCCTGGGCGAGACGACGCGCGACGGGAAGTTCACGCTCGACAAGGTCTATTGCCTCGGCAACTGCGCGCTTTCGCCCTCGATGATGATCGACGGCGAGGTCTGCGGCCGGTTTACGCCGAAGACCGTCGCCGGACACCTGAAAGGCCGGAAGTGATGGGCGCCCGCTTCTACGTCCCGAACGACGTCTCGGCCATCGCGGCGGGGGCGGATCGCGTCGCGAACACCCTCACGAACAAGGGCGCGATGGTCGTCCGCACTTCGAGCCGAGGCGCGTTCTTCCTCGAGCCCCTCGTGGAGACCGAAGGATCCGGTGGTCGCGTCGGCTGGACCCACGCGACCGAGAAGGACGCCGCGAAAATCCTCGTGGGGAGGGGTGCGAAGCCCGTCGACAGGATTCCGTTCCTCGCCAAACAGACGCGCTTCACCTTCGCGCGGGCGGGCCTCATCGACCCGCTCTCGCTCGAGGACTACAAGATCCACGGCGGATTCCGCGGGCTCACGAAGGCGCTCGGCCTGGACCCGCAGAAGATCATCGACGAGGTGAAGGCCTCCGCCTTGCGCGGCCGGGGCGGCGCCGCCTTCCCGGCGGGCGTGAAGTGGCAGACTACGAAGGACGCGCCCGGCGACCAGAAGTACGTCGTCGCCAACGCGGACGAAGGCGACCCCGGGACCTTCTCCGACCGGATGATCATGGAAGGGGAGCCGTACCGGCTGATCGAGGGCATGGTGATCTGCGCGCGCGCGGTCGGCGCGACGAAGGGCTACATCTACGCCCGCAGCGAGTATCCGCACGGGATCCGCAAGCTCCGCGCGGCGATCGCCCGGGCCACCGAGGCGGGCTGGCTCGGCCACAAGATCCAGGGCACCGACCTCGACTTCGAGCTCGAGGTCTTCGTCGGGGCCGGTGCCTACATCTGCGGCGAGGAGACGGCGCTCCTCGAGAGCCTCGAGGGCAAACGCGGCATGGTCCGGCCCAAGCCTCCCTTCCCGGCCGTCGAGGGGCTCTACCGGAAGCCCACGGTGGTCAACAATGTCATCACCTTCGCGACGGTCCCCGACGTCCTCGACCGGGGGGCCGCGTGGCACGCGTCGATCGGCACGGAGAAGAGCAAGGGGACGATGCCGCTCCAGCTCGCGGGCTGCATCAAGCAGGGCGGCCTTGTCGAAGTCCCCTTCGGCATCACCCTCGAGTCCGTGATCCACGACTTCGGCGGCGGCCTCCCCAAGGGGTCGAAGTTCAAGGCGGTGCAGGTCGGCGGCCCGCTCGGGTCGATCTTTCCCGAGAAGCTTCTCAAGACGCCCATCTGCTTCGACGAATTCGCCAAGGCGGGCGGGATCCTCGGCCACGGCGGGATCGTCGTCTTCGACCACGAGACCGACATGGTCGACCTCGCGCGCCACTTCATGGAGTTCACGGCCGAGGAATCCTGCGGCAAGTGCACGCCGTGCCGGGTCGGGTCGTCCCGCGCTCGGGAGATCCTCGAGCAGATCCGCGACGGGAGGGGCCGGCCCGAAGATCTCGACACCCTGCGCGACCTCAGCGACACGATGAAGATGACGAGCCTGTGCGCCCTGGGCGGGCTCGCGCCCTTCCCGGTGCTGACGGCCCTCCAGTACTTCCCGAAGGAATTCGAGCGCAAGCCGGCAAAGAGATAGAATGGAACCGCGTATGGGGAACAACGGTCACGTCACGGCAACCATCGATGGAAAGCGCGTCGAGGCGAGCCCGGGGGAATCGATCTGGACGGCCGCGCGCCGGGCCGGCATCGACGTCCCGTACCTCTGCGCCTCTTCGGCCCTGAAACCCTACGGCTCCTGCCGGCTCTGCGTCTGCGAAATCGAGGGGGTCCGCGGTTTCCCCGCCTCGTGCACCACCCCGGTCCGCGACGGCATGATCGTGCGGACGGACGGCGAGAAGACGAACCACCACCGCCGCAACATCGTCGAGCTGTACCTGTCGGAGCAGGGCGAAGGCGCGGGAGAGGCGGCTGAACAGCTCCAGAAGTACGCCTCGCGGTTCGGCCTCCAGACGATCCGCTATCGCGCTCCGGTGAAGCGGAAGTACGAGATCGATGATTCCAATCCCTTCTTCTCCTTCAATCCCAACAAGTGCATCGCCTGCGCCCGGTGCGTCCGCGCCTGCGACGAAATCCAGGGCACCTTCGCGATCTCAATGCTCGGGCGCGGCTTCGCCTCGAGCGTCGTCGCGGGCAACGACGTCGGTTTCGCCGCGTCCAACTGCGTCTCGTGCGGGGCGTGCGTCAAGGAGTGCCCGACCGACGCGCTTTTCGAGAAGGCGGTGGCGGTGGCGGGCAAGCCGGAGTACGTCGGCCGGACCACGTGCGCCTACTGCGGCGTGGGCTGCAACTTCGACGTGGGCATGAGCGGCGGCCGGATCGTCACGATGAAGCCCGTCGAGGCCAGCCCGGTCAACTGGGGCCACGCCTGCGTCAAGGGCCGGTTCGGCTGGGACTACATCTACTCCCGCGATCGACTGCTCAAGCCGATGGTCCGGAAGGGCACGGATTGGGTGCCCATCGAGTGGGACGACGCCATCAAGCTCATCGCGGACAAGTTCTCGGCGATCCGCGCGAAGCACGGTCCCGACGCCCTCGCGGGGGTGAGCTCGGCGCGCGGCACGAATGAAGAAAACTACCTGATGTCGCGGTTCATGCGCGCCGCGATCGGCACGAACAACGTCGACAACTGCGCGCGCGTCTGCCACAGCGCGACGGTCAGCGGCATGATGGAGGTCTTCGGCACCTGGGCCGCGACGAACTCGCTTGCGGACATCGACAAGGCGAAGCTCCTCATGATCATCGGGTCCAACCCGACGGAGGGGCATCCCGTGACGGGCGCCCGGATCAAGCGGGCCGTCCGCCGGGGCGCGAGGCTCATCGTGATCGACCCGCGGAAGATCGAGCTCTGCCGGTACGCCGACGTCCACCTCCAGCTCCGCGCCGGCACGAACGTCGCGGTCTTCAACGGCATGGCGAACGTCATCGTCGAGGAAGGCCTTTACAACGAGGACTTCATCCGCGCCCGCACCGAGAACTTCGAGGTGTGGGTCGAGATGGTGAAGAAGTACACCCCCGAGGAGGTCGAGAAGATCTCGGGGGTCCCCGCCGACCTGCTCCGGAAGGCGGCGCGCCTCTACGCGACGAGCGGCGCCTCGATGTGCTGCCACGGCCTGGGCGTCAGCGAGCACCGCTGGGGCTCGTACGGCATCATGACGATGTGCAACCTGGCCGCGCTCACCGGCCACATCGGGCGGCCGGGGACGGGCATCAATCCCCTGCGGGGACAGAACAACGTCCAGGGCTCCTGCGACGTGGGCTCGGTGCCGGTCAATTACACCAGCTATCAGAAGCTCGACGATCCCAAGGTTCGCGCGCTCTTCCAGGAAATCACGGGACATCCGTTGCCCCAACGGAAGGGCTGGAAGCTCCCCGAGATGTGGGACGCCGCGCTCGACGGCCGGCTCCGGGGGATGTGGATCACCGGCTACGACGTGGCCCAGACCGACCCGAACCTGAACAAGGTCCGCGCCGCCCTCTCGAAGCTCGACTTCCTCGTGGTCCACGACCTCTTCTTCAATGAGACCGCGAAGTACGCGCACCTCGTCCTGCCGGGGGCGAGCTTCGTGGAAAAGGACGGCACCTTCACGAACGGCGAGCGGCGCATCCAGAGGGTCCGCAAGATCGTGGACCCGCCGCCGGGGATCAAGTCGGACTGGGAGGCGATCTGCGAGGTCGCCACCGCGATGGGCATTCCGATGTCGTACGATCACCCGTCGAAGATCATGGACGAGATCGCGCTGCAGACTCCGGGCATGAAGGGCGTCAGCTACGAACGGCTGGACGCGGGATTCGGCCTGCAATGGCCCGTGCCCGAGGCGGGCCATCCCGGCACGGTCGTCATGCACACCGAGAAGTTCCCGCGCGGCAAGGCGAAGTTCGTCCCCGTGGAGTACATGCCGCCGAGCGAAGAGCCGACCGAGGACTACCCGTACACCCTGGTGACCGGCCGGGTCCTGCACCACTACAACAGCGGCGCCCAGACGCGCCACTCGCGCCTCATGGACTTCGTCGACACCGACGTGCTCGAAATCCACGTCGACGACGCGTCGGAGCTGGGCCTGAAGACCGGCGACAACGCCTTGCTGAAGAGCCCGCGTGCCCAGGTGACGCTGCCCGTCATGATCAGCGACCGCGTTCCCCCGGGGACGGTCTTCACCACGTTCCATTTCCCCGAGCTGAACCTGAATACGCTGCTTTCGAGTTCCTCGGACGACCTCTCGAAGTGCCCCGAGTACAAGGTATCGACCGTGGCGCTCTCCCTGGCGCCGGCCGCCAAGGGCAACGGCCGGAGCAACGGGCACGGCAAGGCCCGGAAAGTCCGGCGGGGAGCGCCGAAAGCCCGGATCATCGAATAGGAACCGAAATGGGCTCACCCAGGATCGCCAAGCACGACACCAAGAAGATCGTGCGCGGCGTCCTCCACCGGGAGGCTCCGGACGAGCTGGCGGTCGAGGAGCCCCTCGAGATCCGGATCGACGACGAGCCCGTCACCGTCACCATGCGCACCCCGGGGGACGACTTCGACCTCGCCGCGGGCCTCCTCCGGACGGAGGGGATCTTCACGTCGCCCGAACAGATCGGTTCGATGCGCTATTGCGGGGACGAGAAGGACCCGGCGTACCGGAACGTGATCAACGTCACGCCCGCCACGGGAGTCCGGCTCGATCTGTCGAAGCTGAAGCGGAACTTCTACACCTCGAGCTCGTGCGGCGTCTGCGGCAAATCGGCCATCGAGAACATCCGGACCGAGGCGAAACCCCTCAACGGCAAGCACCGGGTGAAGCTCGAGGTCTTCTACATGCTCGGCGCCGCCCTTCGGAAGGCGCAGACCGTGTTCGAGAAGACCGGGGGGCTCCACGCGGCCGGGATCTTCGACCTGAACGGGACGCTCCTCGCCCTCCGCGAGGACATCGGGCGCCATAACGCCACGGACAAGGCGATCGGCCGGATGTTCATCGAGCGGAAGCTGCCCCTCGACAAGCACATCCTCATGGTCAGCGGCCGCGCGAGCTTCGAGATCGTGCAAAAGTGCCTCATGGCGGGCGTCCCCATCGTCTGTGCCGTCTCCGCCCCCTCGAGCCTGGCGGTGGAGTTCGCGTTGGAGGCGGGCATGACGCTCGTCGGATTCCTCCGCGCCGACCAGTTCAACATCTACAGCGGCGCGGAGCGCATCGAAGTGTAGGTCGAAGCGCGCATCACGCATTACGCATCACGCATCACGGGTCGTTCAGACGAGCCCACCGCATGAAGAGAATGCGCCACGCGTCGAGGTGGATCGCCGCGACATTGCTTTTCGCCGCGTCGTGCACGACCGTCGCCGATCCGGACCCGATCCCCGTCGTGGAGAGCGGCCTCGTCCGGATTCCGCTCGTCCTCGACCGCGGGATGGCGTGGGTGGACGTCAACATCGCGGGCCGCTCCTTCCGGCTGCTCCTGGATCTCGGCGGCTTCGACACCGTGGCGCTGAGTCCCGAGGCGCTCGCAGGGTTGGCGGTGTCGTGGACGGGCCGGACGCGGACCACGTTTTCCGCCATGGGCGACCTCGCCCGCGCCCGGGAGTACATCCTGCCGGCGCTGGAGTTGGGCGGGGTGGTCTTCCACGAGCTCCGCGGGACCGAGGATCTTCTGCAGGGGGAAAAGCGTGCGGTGAAGCGGCCGGGTTATCTCGGACTCGGTCTACTTCAGCGCTTCAACCTGATCATCGATTATCCGGCCCGGGAGCTCGTTCTCCTCTGGCCCGACGTGTCACCGCCGGCGGAGTACCGCGTCGAGGAATGGCCTTCCACCGAGTTCGCGGCGGGCGTGAACGGGGTCGTCGCGACTGTGGAGATTGACGGGTCGCGGAGGCGCCTCGTGTGGGACACCGGGGCTTCCCACTGCATCCTGAAGTCCGGCCTGCAGGGTTCGGCCCTCGTCGGAAAGGAAGGACAGTACTCGGTATGCACCCCCAAGTCCTTCGAGGTGGGTGGGCATGATTTCGGGGCCGTCGAGTTCGTCCTCCTCGAATTCAAGCAGCCGCCCGCCGACGGCTTCATCGGATATCCCTTTTTCGGGAAGCACGCCGTTTTCGTCGATTTCCGCAGCCACCGCCTGGCGGTCCGGCCCTAGTCCAGCGTCACGGGCGTGAGTTCTACGGTGAAGTCGATCGGGATTTCGATCGGCTTCCAGACGGTGCAGGTGATCCGCGCGACGTCCTCCAGAGGTACGTCCCCGGTTTGGGCTTCGGCCCGGTACTCATACGCGCGCGGGGGAGCTCGTTTCGGTCCGGGGTCGACGGGGCCCGATTCGCAATCGCACCAACCCGACCTGGGTCTCCTCTCAATCACGCCTCAGCCGCCCCCCTCGACACAGATCATCTGTGCTGGCTTCTTTGATCGCGCGGTCTCCTTCATGTCGAATTCGAAACGATGCTGCGGCCACTGCCGCGGGTCCGCCGACCATCCCCCGGTTGAGATGACCTTGATCCGGGGCCAGGCGACCTCGATCGTCATGTCACCCACCACCTGGGTCTGTCCCATCCGGGGCTCGAGGAATTCGACCTCATAGCGGCTGAACCACGTCTGGACTCCGCGGACGCGTATCCGCACGGGTCCGTCGTGGTTTTTCGCGAAAATCATCGCCGGGCTGCATCGGGCGCATCGCTCAATCGCGAGTTCCCTCCCGGTGAGATCGCAGGCCTTCTCAATGTCGAACCGGAGATCGCCCTTCGCTCCGCAAAACCGGTCGTATCGATAGAGGAAGGACTCGAAACTCGTGTAGAGGACCAGTCCCCCGCAACGGCGTACCGCTCCAATTCCGAATCTGGCTCCCTCGGTCACGGCGGTCCAACGGAAATGCTCCGCCTTCTCCGGGCTTGGCGGTCGGTTTTTCCTGAGCAGTTCCGCCAATTCGAAGGCGTCGTGCTCGCGCTCCCGTTCCGCGCGATCAATCCGGAGGAGCGTGATGCGGGCGCGCGCCCGCCTTTCCGGATCCTCCGAGAGGATGGCCTTCTTCAGCGCGGGGATGGCCGGGGGTCCGACCCGGAGCAGGGCCCCCTGGGCCCGTTCGCGGATCTCGATTAGATCGTCGCCCAGATCCCGGACGAGGTCATCGATGGCTTGATGCCTATCCTGCGCGAGGAGGGTAAGGATCAGAAAAGCGGTCATCCTCATACTAGACGCTTCCAGAAGGAGAAACGTGAACACCGACGTGAAGGTTCATCCGACCGGCGGGCGGGTTCAGATCGTCGGCAGCTTCTCATGCCAGGGCAACGAGGACACCTTGCCGGTGTACTTGATCGCCCCCGCGTCCAGCGTGACCTTCGTTCCCGCCGCCTTGTGATCCTTCTTGATCATGACCAGCGCAAGCAGGCCCTGCGACTTGCGCGACCAGGCCAGGCTCGTCACGCGACCGACGGTTTGACTTTCGACAAGGACCGGCGTTCCAGGATTCGGAGCGGGAACCTGGCCGCCTTCCTTGGTGGGCGGGCGCGGGTCGAGCATCACTTGCACCAGCGCCCGCGGGGCCTCCGAATAGGTCTTCACCCGCTGGATCACTTCCTGGCCGAGATAGCACCCCTTGGAGTAGCTGATGGCGATGGGATCGAGCCCCGCCTCCATCGGAAGCACGGTCCCGTCCATGTCGGCGAACCAGCGCGGGAATCCGTTCTCGACACGCATCGTTTCGATCGCGAAGAAACCCGTCGGTTTGGCGCCCGCGGCGATCAGCTTCGCCCACGCCGCCGCCGATTCGGTCGCCGGCATCAGGAGGTCGTAGCCCGGAACCGCGAACAGGCTGAAGGGCGATACGACGACCTCGGCGAGTTTCGCGAAGTGATGGTCGGCGATGTCGGGCACGGTCCCGAGAGCCTGGGAGATCACGTCCCTCGCCTTCGGGCCGTCCACGCGCAGGACGTCGATCTCCTTCGACCGGTCCTTGATCTGCACATCCTCGCTGACGATCATACCCGACAGCGCCGTCAGGGCCAGGGTCATCGCGCCGCGGTCGATCTCCAGCCACGCGCGGTCCTCGAAGAGGCGGACCTTGCCGTCCGCAACCATCTTGCCCTGGCGGTTGGGAACGACCGTGAACTGTCCCCGGCCCGAGGGGGTCGTGGCGAGGTCCACCTTTTCATCCCGGCCGAACGAACTTCCCTCCCGGCCCGTCGCCAGCTTCAGCACGTCGTTCGTCGTCACGTTGTGGAGGAACTTCACGCGGTCGCGGCCCGTGATCTCTAGGAGTCCCCGCCAGGTGGTGGGGCTGAGCCCGGCGCCCTCGCGCAGCGCCGATTCCTCGGCGTCGGAGTCGCCGAAATGGAGCGGGAGCCCCCCGCGGTTCACGACGCCGCCGGAGCCCTTGAGCGCCTCGAGAAGCGTGGCCATGGGCGGGATTCTAAAGCTTGAACGGGGCTTCGCGCTCTGATATCTTAAATAGGACTATAAAGGTCCGATATTCGAGGACGACCGATGATCCGGCTGACGCGGCTGACCGACTACGGGATCATGCTCCTGACGATCATCGCCCGGGAGCGCAACGGGGCGACCCGCAGCGCGCGGGAGCTGGCGGCGCGGTCGCGCCTTCCCCAGCCCACCGTCAGCAAGCTCCTGAAGGCGCTCGCCCACGGGGGGCTGCTCGAAACCCGGCGCGGAGTCCGGGGCGGCTTCTCCTTGGCGAAACCGGCGGAGCAGGTGACGGTCGCGGATATCATCGCCGCCCTCGAGGGGCCCATCGGCATCACGGAGTGCACGGCCCACCCGGGCCAGTGCGGCGTCGAGCCCCTGTGCCCCGTGCGGACGAACTGGCGGAAGATCAACCGGGCCGTCCTCGATGCGCTCCGGGGGATCTCGCTCGCCGAAATGGCCCGCCCCATCACGTTCGTCGGCGCGCCAATCGAGTTGCGACGGTCCGCGGGGAACGGAGGATAACGTCATGGCCGACACCGGGAACAAGGCGATCGAGCAGTTCACCCGGAGCGATTACCCCTACGGGTTCGTCACCGACGTCGAGTCCGACACCGTAGCCAAGGGCCTCAATGAGGACGTGATCCGGCTCATCTCGACCAAGAAGGGGGAGCCCGACTGGCTCCTCCAGTGGCGCCTGAGGGCCTACCGCCACTGGCTTACCATGAAGGAGCCCCGGTGGGCCAACCTCCGGTATCCGGAAATCGACTATCAGGCGATCCGCTACTACTCCGCCCCCAAGAAGAGGGAGGGGCCGAAAAGCCTGGACGAGATCGACCCGGAGATCCGCCGCACCTACGAGAAGCTGGGCATCCCGCTCGCCGAGCAGGGGCGCCTCGCCGGGGTCGCGGTCGACGCGGTCTTCGACAGCGTCTCGGTCGCCACGACCTTCAAGGAGAAGCTGGCCGAGGCGGGCGTCATCTTCTGCTCCTTCTCCGAGGCGGTGAAGAGCCATCCGGACCTCGTGCGGAAGTGGCTCGGGAGCGTCGTCCCGTACACCGACAACTTCTACGCGACGCTGAACAGCGCGGTCTTCACCGACGGCTCGTTCTGCTACGTCCCCAAGGGCGTCCGCTGTCCCATGGAGCTCTCCACGTACTTCCGGATCAACGCGATCGAGACCGGACAGTTCGAGCGCACGCTCATCGTGGCCGAGGAGGGAAGCTACGTCAGCTACCTCGAGGGATGCTCGGCGCCGATGCGCGACACGAATCAGCTCCACGCGGCGGTCGTCGAGCTCGTCGCCCTCGACAACGCGACGATCAAGTACTCGACCGTGCAGAACTGGTACCCGGGCGACAAGGACGGCAAGGGCGGCATCTTCAACTTCGTCACCAAGCGCGGCCGGTGCAAGGGCATCAACTCCCGGATCACCTGGACGCAGGTCGAGACGGGCTCGGCGATCACCTGGAAGTACCCGAGCTGCATCCTGCAGGGCGACAACTCGATCGGCGAGTTCTACTCGGTCGCCGTCACCAACCACTGGCAGCAGGCGGACACGGGGACCAAGATGATCCACATCGGGCGGAACACCCGCAGCACGATCATCTCGAAGGGCATCAGCGCGGGCCACGGGCAGAACACGTATCGCGGCGGCGTGACGATGACGAAGTCCGCCCACAACGCGCGGAACTACTCGCAGTGCGATTCGCTGCTCCTGGGCGACCAGTGCGGAGCGCACACCTTCCCGTACCTCGACGTCCAGAACCCCACGGCCCAGATCGAGCACGAGGCCTCGACCTCGAAGATCGGGGAGGACCAGCTCTTCTACTGCCGCCAGCGCGGTCTCTCGACGGAGGACGCGGTCAACATGATCGTCAACGGGTTCTGCAAGCGGGTCTTCAAGGAGCTGCCCATGGAATTCGCCGTGGAATCGCAGAAGCTGCTGGGCGTCAGCCTCGAAGGGAGCGTCGGCTAATGCTCGAAATCCGGGATCTGCACGCGACCGCCGGCGGCAAGCCGGTGCTCCGGGGAATCCACCTCACCGTCAAGGCGGGCGAAGTCCACGCCATCATGGGGCCGAACGCCTCGGGCAAGAGCACCCTGGCGCACGTCCTCGCCGGCCGCGACGGCTTCGTGGTGACGAAGGGCGAGATCCTGTACAAGGGCCGCGACCTTCTCGCGATGTCGCCCGAGGAGCGCGCCCGGGAAGGACTCTTCCTCGCCTTCCAGTACCCCGTCGAAATCCCCGGCGTGGGAAACACCTACTTCCTCAAGAACGCGCTGAACGCGATCCGGAAGCACCGGGGCCAGCCCGAGCTGGACGCGGTGGAATTCCTGGCGCTCGTCCGCGAGAAGGCGCGGATCGTGAAGATCGACGAGAACCTCCTGAACCGGCCCGTGAACGAGGGCTTCTCCGGCGGCGAGAAGAAGCGCAACGAGATCCTCCAGATGTCCGTGCTCCAGCCGACCCTGGCCATCCTCGACGAGACCGATTCGGGCCTCGACATCGACGCGCTCCGCGTCGTGGCGGACGGCATCAACGGCCTTCGCGGCCCGGACCGGTCCATGATCGTGGTCACGCACTACCAGCGGCTTCTCACGTACGTCGTTCCCGACCGGGTCCACGTCCTCGCGGGCGGAAGGTTCGTCAAGTCCGGAGGCAAGGAGCTGGCCCTCGAACTCGAGCAGAAGGGCTACGGATGGCTCGAGGAGAAGGCGGGGGCGGCGGCGCCATGACCGGAGTCCTCGAAATCAGGGACCACTTCCAGTCCGAGTTCGATCGGGCCGCGCGGAAACTCCCCGGCTTCGGGGCCGCGCGGAAGGCGGCCATGGAGCGCTTCGCGGCCCTCGGCCTGCCCACGGGGGCCGAGGAGTCCTGGCGTTTCACGGACATCACGCCGATCGCCGAAACGGCGTTCAAGCCGGTGACCCGGCCGGGCGATCCCGCGCGTGTCGCCGACCTCGCCCGCGGGCCGCTCCAGGCGTGCCAGATCGCCTTCGTGGACGGCCAGCACGCCCCGCGGCTGTCCAGGATGGACCTTCCGGCGGGCGTGACCGTGGAACCCATCCCTTTCCGGGACGCGGCCATCGAGCAGCACCTGACGAAGCTCGCCCCCGTGGACGGCCGGGCCTTCACGGCGCTCAACACCGCGTTCATGCGGGACGGCGCGTACATTCGCATCGGCAAAGGGGTCCGCTTCGACACGCCGATACACATCCTCTTCCTGTCGACCGATCGGGGAGCCCCGTACGTGACGCATCCGCGGGTCCTCATCGTCGCCGAGGAGGGCGCCCACGTCTCCATCGTCGAGAGCTTCGTGGGAATTTCGGGCGTTTACCTGACGAACGCAGTGAACGAGATCGCGGTCGCGGATGGCGCCACGGTCGAGTACACGAAAGTTCAGCGGGAGAGCCATCAGGCCTACCACGTCGCGGCCCTCCAGGTCCGACAGGGCCGGCAGAGCGTCTTCAAGTCCCATTCGATCGCCCTCGGCGCGGCGATCTCGAGGATGGACACCGGCACCGAGCTGGCGGGGGAGGGCGCGGAGGTGACGCTGAACGGCCTCTTCGAGGGGACGGGCCGGCAGATCGTGGACAACCACACTTTCATCGACCACGTCAGCCCGCACACGACGAGCCGCGAGCTGTACAAGGGCATCCTCGGGGGCCAGTCGCACGGCGTCTTCGACGGCCGGATCATGGTCCGTCGCACGGCGCAGAAGACGAACGCGATCCAGGCGAGCCGGAACCTCCTCCTGTCGAAGGAGGCGATCGTCAACACGAAACCCCAGCTCGAGATTCTCGCGAACGACGTGAAGTGCAAGCACGGGGCGACGATCGGCCAGCTCGACGAGGACGTGCTTTTCTACCTGAGGTCGAGGGGCATCGGCCTCGCCGACGCGAGGCGGCTCCTCGTCCACGCCTTCGCGAGCGAGATCCTGGACCAGGTCTCCGTCGAGGCGGTCCGCGCGCAGCTCGGCGGCTGCCTCTTCATGATGGTGCATTGACCCGCCTTCGCCCGCTGGAGCGGGCTACGGCGGGGTGAGGACACATGGGCACGGCCACGGCGCTCGACGTCCGGAAGGTCCGCGCGGACTTCCCGCTGCTGGCGCGGAAGGTCCGGGGGAAGCCGCTGGTCTACCTCGACAACGCCGCGACGACGCAGAAACCCCGCGCGGTGCTCGACGCCATCCGGTCGTACTACGAGACCGAGAATTCGAACATCCACCGGGGCGTCCACTACCTGAGCGAGCTGGCGACGAAGTCCTACGAGTGGGCCCGTCTCAAGGTGCGGGCGTTCCTCAACGCCGCCGACGGCCGGGAGATCGTCTTCGTCCGCGGGGCCACCGAGGCGATCAACCTGGTCGCGAACTCCTTCGCCCGGGCCTCCATGAAGCCGGGCGACGAGGTCCTGATCACGACGATGGAGCACCACTCGAACATCGTCCCGTGGCAGATCCTGCGCGACGAACACGGGATCGTCCTCAAGGTCGCCCCGATCGCGGACGACGGGTCGCTGATCCTCGACGAGTTCGAGAAGCGGATCACGCCGAAGACGAAGCTCGTCTCCGTCGCCCACGTCTCGAACGCCCTCGGGACGGTCAATCCCGTGAAGCGGATCGTGGAGATGGCCCATGCGCGCGGCGTTCCGGTCCTCGTGGACGGCGCGCAGGCGGCCCCGCACCTCCGGATCGACGTGCAGGACCTCGGCTGTGATTTCTACGCCTTCTCCGGGCACAAGATCTACGCCCCGACGGGGATCGGCGTCCTGTACGCGAAGGCGGAGCGCCTCGAGGCGATGCCTCCGTACCAGGGCGGAGGCGAGATGATCCTGTCGGTCACCTTCGAGAAGACCGTGTACAACCGGATCCCTCACAAGTTCGAGGCGGGCACGCCCAACATCGAAGGCGCGATCGGCCTGGGGGCGGCGCTGGACTACCTCGCGGGCCTGGGTCTCGAGGCCATGGAGGCGCACGAGGAGGCGCTCCTCGAGCACGGGACGAAGGCGCTCTCGGCAATCAAAGGCCTGCGAATCATCGGCACCGCGCCCGAGAAGGCCGGGGTGATCTCGTTCGTCATGGAAGGAATCCATCCCCACGACATCGGGACGATCCTCGACCAGCAGGGGATCGCCATCCGGACGGGCCACCATTGCGCCCAGCCGGTGATGGAACGGTTCGGCGTCCCCGCCACGGCGCGGGCCTCGCTGGGCGTGTACAACATGACGGAAGACCTCGACGCGCTGGCCGCCGGCCTCCGGCGCGTGGGGGAGGTGTTCGGAACATGAAGACCGGCTCCGACGACGAACTGGGCGCGCTCGATGACCTGTACCAGGAGATGATCCTGGACCACTACCGGAAACCCCGCAATTTCGGGACGCTCCCGGGGGCGGACCGGACCGTCGAGGGTCACAATCCGCTCTGCGGGGACCACATCATCCTCCAGGTCAAGATGAAGAGGGACGTGATCGAGGACCTCCGCTTCCAGGGGAAGGGGTGCGCCATCTCGACGGCGAGCGCGTCGATCATGACCGACACCGTGCGCGGGAAAACACGCGCCGAGGCCGAGGCCGCCTTCGAAAAGTTCCACGCCCTCGTCACGGGGAAGGGGAACGGAGCCGACCCGGGCCTCGGCAAGCTCGCCGTCTTCGCGGGCGTCAGCGAGTTCCCCGTCCGGGTGAAGTGCGCGTCGCTCGCGTGGCATACGCTCAAGGCGGCCCTGGAAGGCGACCGGAGTTCGGTATCAACAGAGTAAGACTCAATAGGAGGAATCCCATGTCCCTGCCCCCGATTTATCCGCCCGAGGCGGTCGTGCCGTTCCGCGAGGAGCTGACCGCCGTCGGTTTCGAGCAACTTTCGACGCCCGACCAGGTGGACGAGGCCGTGCGGTCCACCAAGGGGACGCTGCTCTGCGTCATCAATTCGGTCTGCGGCTGCGCCGCCGGAAGCGCGCGCCCCGGCGTCGGGATGGCGCTCCAGCATCGCGTCATCCCGGACCGGTTGATCACGGTCTTCGCGGGGATGGAGCGCGAAGCCGTGGAGCGCGTCCGCGAGCTTCACGCGGAGGCCGCGCCGCCCTCGTCGCCCTCGATCGTGCTCTTCAAGGACGGCCGGGTGGCGGCGATGATGCCGCGATCGGAGATCGAAGGCCGCACGCCGCAGGAGATCGCGCTGGGGCTGGTCTCGGTTTTCGACAAGTTCTGCGCCCGGCCCGGGCCGTCGATCCCTCCGGACCAGTTCTCGAAGCTGAACCACATCAAGATGTGCGGGTCACAGATCCCTCGATTCGGCGGGATGTAGGAGCCGAGGACATGAGCCGTGAGCCGATCGCGCTAAAACGCGCCGTCGACGCCATTCAAATCCCTTATGGCGAGCCGTTGAAGCTGCCCGCGGGGAGCCAGGTGACGATCCACCAGGTGCTCGGCGGGAATTTCACGGTGGTGACCGACAGCGGGATTATGGCGCGCATCGACAGCTGGGACGCCGACGCGCTCGGCGAGGCGGGGAAGCTCGCCCAGGCCGAGGCGGCCCCCGCGGCCCCCGCAAAAACCGATCCGAATCAGCCGATCACGGGGGAAGGCGTCGTCAAGTCGGTCTGGGATCAGCTCAAGACCTGCTACGACCCGGAAATCCCCGTGAACGTCGTCGAGCTGGGACTCGTCTACGAGGTCAAGGTCGAGCCGCACCCGAGCGGGGAGGGCTACTCCGTCGACGTGAAGATGACGTTGACGGCGCCGGGATGCGGAATGGGCCCCGTGCTCCAGATGGACGCCGTCGCGAAGCTCAACGCGATTCCCGGCGTGAAGAGGGCCAATGTCGAAATCGTTTTCGACCCGCCTTGGGACCGCGAGATGATGTCCGACGCCGCCAAGCTCCAGCTGGGGATGATGTGAGCCGGCCGAACCCGATCTATCTCGATCACCACGCGACCACGCCGATCGACCCGCGCGTCCTCGACGCGATGATGCCGTACCTGCGCGAGAAATTCGGCAACGCGGCGAGCCGGGAGCACGCGTGGGGCCGGGAGGCGGCGAAGGCGGTCGAGGAGGCGCGAGCGCAAGTCGCGGCGCTCATCGGCGCCGACGAACGCGAGATCGTTTTCACGAGCGGCGCCACGGAGAGCGACAACCTCGCGATCAAGGGAGTCGCGGAATTCCACCGCGAGCGCGGGGACCATCTCGTCACCGCCGTCACGGAGCATCCCGCCATCCTCGATTCGTGCGCCGCGCTGGAACGCGCGGGCCGGGCCCGAGTCACCCGGCTTCCCGTGGACCGCGAGGGCCTCATCTCCCTCGACGCGTTGCGGGAGGCGCTCACCGACAAGACGGTCCTGGTCTCGATCATGTTCGCGAACAATGAAATCGGCGTGCTCCAGGACATCCCCGCGATCGGGAGTCTCTGCCGCGAGCGGCGCGTCCTCTTCCACACCGACGCGGCGCAGGCGGCGGGCAAGGTGCCGGTCGATGTCGGCGCGATGCCGATCGATCTCGTTTCCATGAGCGCGCACAAGATGTACGGGCCCAAGGGAGTGGGGGCGCTCTACGTGCGGCGCCGCAATCCGCGGGTCCGCCTGACGCCGATCCTCGACGGGGGCGGCCACGAGGGCGGGCTGCGTTCGGGGACCCTGAACGTGCCGGCGATCGTGGGATTCGGGGCCGCGTGCGAGATCGCCCGAACCGAAATGGGCGAGGAGGCCGGAAGGCTCCGAAAGCTGAGGGACCGGCTGTGGGAGGGCCTCAGCAATGACCTCGATCACGTGACGCTAAACGGGCACGCCGAGCGCAGGCTGCCGGGGAATCTCAACGTCAGTTTCAAGTACGTCGAAAGCGAAAGCCTGATTCTCGCTCTCGATGGGATCGCCGTTTCGAGCGGCGCCGCGTGCACGACCGCCAAGGTCGAGCCTTCCCACGTGCTGAAGGCGATCGGGCTGCCGGAAGACCTTGCCCGAGCCTCGGTCCGATTCGGATTGGGACGTTCCACGACGCAGGCCGAGATCGACACCGTCCGGAAGCGGGTGGTCGACGCCGTCCGGAGGCTCCGGAAGATGTCGCCGCTCTATCCTGGGGCCCGTTGAACCGCCTGTGGAATGGGGCCTCCAAATGCGCTATGATAGGGGTGTCGTGTAGTCTTCACTCACGGGAGCAACGATGCAGAATCACGAACATGGAGCCCATCAACACGCCCACGCGACGGCGGCCTTCCCGCCTCCGCCGGTGGGGGCGCCCCCCGGCGCGGCGCTGACCATCGCACCGAAGGCGGCGGCGAAGCTCCAGGAGCTCCTGGCGGCCGAGAAGAAGGATCCGGCCACGACCGGCCTGCGCCTCGGCGTCCAGGGCGGCGGCTGCTCGGGCCTCTCCTACGTCATGGAATTCGACACGAAGCGCGAGACCGACCGCGTCTTCGCGCAGGACGGCGTCCAGGTCTTCGTCGATCCCAAGAGCATCCTCTACATGAGCGGCTCGATCCTCGATTACGCCGAGGGGCTGATGGGGTCGGGTTTCTCGATCAAGAACCCCAACGTCAAGGGGTCGTGCGGGTGCGGGCACTCGTTCACGACCTAGGGCCGAGGTGACGCCATGAGCGAAGACCAGAACGCGCGGACACCGGCCGCGTCGCCCGCGGGGGCGACCGGGCTGTACAAGAAAGTCGACGAGGTCCTCGACCGGATCCGCCCCTACGTCCAGGCCGACGGGGGCCACGTCGAGCTCGTCAGCGTGGACGAGGCGGAAGGCGTCGCCAACATCCGCTTCCAGGGCGCCTGTTCGGGGTGCCCCTCGAGCGCCATCACGCTGCAGATGGGGATCGAGAACGAGATCCGCATGAGCGTTCCGGAGATCCGCCAGGTCGTCGCGGTCTAGGCAGGGCGCATGAGGATGACTCATGGGCGAGGGACCCTGCCGCCCTGCTTACCCTGAGGGAGCCGGAGGCGAGTCGAAGGGTACTCAATTCAGCCGCCCGAGGGACCGGGGAAAGGGAAGCACCTTGACGCAAATGCACGCCGCCCGAAGCGGCGAAATCACCCCGGCCATGCGGCGCGTCGCCGATCGCGAGGGCCTCGACCCCGAGTTCATCCGCCGCGAAGTCGCCGAAGGTCGCGCCATCATCCCCGCCAACGTCCACCACCTCGCCGGCGCCCTGGACCCGATGGGGGTCGGGATCGGCCTGGGGTGCAAGATCAACGCGAACATCGGCAACTCCGCCGTGACGAGCAACGTCGAGGAGGAGCTGAAGAAACTCCACACCGCGGTCCATTTCGGCGCGGACACCGTCATGGACCTCTCCACGGGCGGGGACCTCGACGAAATCCGGACGGCCATCGTGCGCGCCTCGACGGTGCCCATCGGGACCGTCCCGATCTACCAGATGCTCCTCGGCGTCAAGGACATGGCCGACCTCACTTGGCGCGACATGCTCGACATCATCGAGAAGCACGCCCGGCAGGGTGTGGACTACATGACCATCCACGCCGGGGTCCTCCTCGAGCACCTCCCGCTCATCAAGGGCCGGATCACCAAGGTGGTTTCGCGCGGGGGAAGCCTCATCGCCGACTGGATGGTGAAGCGCCGGGAGCAGAATCCGCTCTTCGCGCACTTCGACGAGATCTGCGAGGTCTTCCGTCAGCACGACGTTTCGTTCTCGCTGGGCGACGGGCTGAGGCCGGGGTGCGCGCACGACGCGAGCGACGCGGCGCAGTTCGCGGAGCTGGCAACGCTGGGCGAGCTCACCGTGAAGGCGTGGCGGCACGACGTCCAGGTGATGATCGAGGGACCGGGCCACATCCCGCTCGACCAGGTTCCCGCCCAGGTCCTCCGCCAGATCGAGGTCTGCCACGGCGCGCCTTTCTACACGCTCGGCCCGCTCGTGACGGACGTCGCGCCCGGGTACGACCACATCACGAGCGCCATCGGCGCGGCCGTCGTGGGGCAGTTCGGCGCGGCGCTCCTCTGCTACGTGACGCCGCGCGAACATCTCGGGCTTCCGGACGATAACGACGTCAAACAAGGTGTGATCGCCTACAAGATCGCGGCCCACGCGGCCGACGTGGCCCGCCACCGCCCGGGGGCGCGGCGGCGCGACGACGAGCTGTCGAAGGCGCGCTTCGCCTTCGACTGGAACCGCCAGTTCGAGCTGTCGCTCGACCCCGAGACGGCCCGGAAAATGCACGACGAAACCCTTCCCGCTGAATACTTCAAGACGGCCGAGTTCTGCTCCATGTGCGGCCCCCGCTTCTGCTCCATGAAGGTCTCGACCCACATCGAGACATGGGAGCCGCAGGCGGCGGCGCCGAAAAAGAACTAGCCCCATGACCGCCGCCGTACTGCTCCTGGCCCTTTTCACTCAGGGCGAACGGCGGGACGATCCGGAAGCGCGCTTGAAGGAGGCTCTCCGCCTCCGCGACCTGGGGATCCACGAGCGCGCCGAGGAGCTGATGCGGGAAGCGCTCCGCATCGTCATCGGCGACCCCCAGCGGCCGAAGGACCTGCCGAAATTCCGGGCCGCGCTCTGCGAGATCCTCCTTTCGGCGCGCAAGTACCCGGAGCTGATGATCGAGGCGGCGCCCCTGCGCCAGAATCCCCGGACGAAGGCGCACGGATGCTCCCTGATGGCGTGCGCCGCCTGGAAGAGCGGCATCGCGGCGGAGGCGCTGGCCGCGTGCGACGAGGGCGACCGGGCGGCCGCCGACCCCTCGGGCGGCGCCTCCCCCGAAGTTCGGCGCCGGCTGCGGATGGTGCGCGGCCTCCTCGGCTGGCGGCGCTTCGAAACGGCGACCCACGCCTTCTTCTGTCCGCCCGACTCGCCCATCACGGCGGACCCCGCGGGGTTCGGGAGCCGGCTGGACGCCGCCTTCGAACGGGTCCGCGCCGAGATCGACGCCGCGGTCGACGGACGGATCGAAGCCTTCTTTTTCAACGACCAGGCCCAGGCCGACGCCATCCTGGAACGGGCCCTCACCTTCGTGCAGCCGGCGGAGCGCGCCTACTATGCCCGGGCCGACGCCGCCCCGGGATTCGCGATCGCCCAGGTGGTCTCCTTCTTCGCGGTAAACCGGCGGGAAAAGCAGCCGCCGAGGCTGGCGGGTCTCGTCGAGGGTTTCGCGGCGTCTCACGCGGACGATCCCCTCTGGGACCGGCGCCGCGAGGAGCTTCCCCGGCGGGCGCTCCGGGAAGGCACGCTGCCGGCCCTCTCGGACCTCCTCGCCAGTCCCGCGGGGGACGCGGAGTACTACGCCCTGACGGGTTCGTTCGTGCGGTGGCTCATCCGCACGCGGGGACGGGACCCGTTCCGGCGCCTCTGGGCGGAGTACAACGATCACCTCGGCGCCGACGCCAGGGCTCCCGACCTCCGGCGTCCCTGGGTCGAAGTCTACGGCACCGCGCTCGAAGCCCTGGAGACCGCGTGGCGCTCATCCATCAAGTGATCCCCGTCGGCGTCTTCCAGGCGAACTGCAACATTCTGGCGGACGAGGAGTCGAAGACCGCCGTCATCATCGATCCCGGCGACGAGCCCCGGCGGATCCTCGACGTCGTGCGCGACCTGGGGGTCAAGGTCACCCATCTCCTGCACACTCATTGCCACCTGGACCACATCACGGGCACGCGGGCGGTTCGGGAGGCGACCCGTGCGAAAATCCTGATCCATCCGAAGGACCGGTTCCTGTACGAGGGCCTCAAGGAGCAGTACGCGACGACGGTCCGGCTCTTCGGACTGAGCCTCGCGCCCGGGGACGACCCCCTGCCCGCGGACGGGAAGCTCGCGGACGGCGCGGAAATCCCGCTGGGAAAGCACCGGCTGCGCGTGATCCACACGCCGGGCCACACGCCGGGGTCGTGCTCCTTCCTCCTCGAGGGCAAGGAAGGGCCGCGCCTCTTCACGGGCGACACGCTCTTCGCCGGCAGCATCGGCCGGACCGACCTCGCGGGCGGCGACACGGACTTGGAACTGGAGTCAATCCGGTCTCGACTGCTGACGTTGAATCCGGAAACTCCTGTTTTCCCGGGACATGGCCCTTCAACACGAATTGGAGTGGAGCGCGACGAGAACCCTTGGCTGCAATAGGCAGACATCAGACTTCGGACTTCAGACTTCAGAAAGAATTGACAGTCAATAGTTTACAGTTGGCTATTCCCTCTGAAGTCTGATGTCTGAAGTCTGATGTCTGATGTCTGAAGTTTGATGTCTATCCTCGACATTCTGATCCAAGCTCGGTAGACTCTGAATCCCCGTTTTGGAAAAGGATTCTGATATGCCGACGACTCGCATACCCAAACAAGCGCAACAGCTTCCGAACGACTCCCGGGTGAAGGAGTTGAGGGCGGCGCTCGACCGGGATCCCTTCAACATCAACGTGCGGCTGATGCTCGCGGCGGCGCTCGAGAACTCGGGCCGCCAGCCCGAAGCCGTCAAGGTGCTCCAGGATACGATCGAGAAGGCGCGGCGCAATCTCGGCGTGACCTACTGCACGCTCGGCTCGGCCCTGATGAAGGCCAACCGGCCCGACGACGCGCTCCGCCACTTCGACACGGCGATCGAGCTCGACCCTTCCAATTCCTCGTTCTACTTGTCGAACAAGGCGGCCGCGCTGAACAAGATCGGGCTGGCCGACAAGGCGAAGGCCCTCTACCAGGATCTGCTGGGGCGGGCCGACCTCGCGAAAGAGACGCGGCGGATCGTGGCGAGCAACCTCAAGGAATTGAAGTAGAACCAGCCTCCTGCTTCCCGCCACCAGCTTCCCGCCGAGGGTCTGGATACCGGGAGCCGGGAACTGGAAGCGGCGCGCTTCCAAACCGATCTCGCACCGACTTGTGCAATCGCGCGCTTAAAGGCCGCCCTTCTTCACCAAGTCCTCGACCGACCTCACCTCGCCCTTCTGCCGGAGCGTCCTGAGGCACTCCAGGAAGACGCGAACGGTCACTTCGCAGTCCCCGATCGAGCGGTGGCGCGCGTCGACGGTGATCCGGAAGTGGTGGGCCAGCCGGTCCAGCGAGTAACCGGAGAGCCCGGGCCGGACGCGGCGGGCGAGGGCCACGGTGTCGACGACCGGAATGGCGAGTTTCCCGTGGCCCGCGCGCAGGAACTCCGCGTTGATGAATCCCAGGTCGAACCGGGCGTTCTGCGCGATCATCACCGTGCCGGCGAGGAATTCGCGGAGGGGGCGCGCGATGGCGGCGAAGGCCGGCGCCTCCTTGAGCATGTCGTCCGAGATGCGGTGGATCCTCCGCGCCTCCTCGGGAATGGGGATGCCCGGGTGGATGAGGCTGTGGTAGCGCTCGATCTCCTTGCCCGCCCTGAGCTTGATCGCCCCGATCTCGCAGACGCGGTCGCCCTGTTCGGCGCTCAGCCCCGTCGTCTCGACGTCGAGCACCGCGAACATCGCCGCGTCGAGTTCCATGCCGGCGATTCTAGGCGCACCCGGAGGGACCGTCAACGAACGACTCCCGCTTCGCTGAATATGGGGAAACCAATGCATGAAGGGCTGTCGCCGGGAAAACGCGCTCGGCGAAGCCTCTCCAAAGCTCGGTCTGATGCCGCGCGACTCTCGACTCATGACTCCCGACTCTTGACTGCCGATATGGGGGGGCTCACAATCGGCGCGCCATGGACCTCGGGCTCCGCGATCGCACCGTGCTGGTGACGGGAGGCAGCCGGGGGATCGGGCGGGCGATTGCCCGGGTTTTCCACGAAGAGGGGGCGCGGGTCGTCATCTGCTCCCGCAGCGCGCGCAACCTCGTGGCGGCGGCCAAGGCGATCGGCGAGATCGTCGCGGTGCCGTGCGACGTGACGAAACCCCGGGAGGTGAGGGCGCTGCTCCGGCGGGCGGGCCCGCTGGACGTCCTGGTGAACAACGCGGGCGGGATGGAGCATTACGGCAGGTTCGCGGAGACCACGGCGGGAACGTGGCGCCGGGCCCTCGAGTTGAATCTCATCAGCGCCGTCGAGCTGATCCGGGCCGCGCGGCCCGGCCTGGCGGACCGGAAGGGGTGCGTGATCAACATCGCCTCGGAGGCGGGGCGCCAGCCGCTCCGGCTCGGACCGGACTATTCCGCGGCCAAGGCGGCGCTTCTCTCAGCGACGAAATCCCTTTCGGACGAGATGGCCTCGGAGGGGATCCGCGTGAACGCCATATGTCCGGGGCCGGTGATGACGGACTCGTGGGTCGCGGAGGCGCGCCTTCGCGGAGGGGCGCGCTGGCAGGACTTCTTGAAAAGGGCGGTCGCGCACGCGTCCGCGCGCGTCCCGCTGGGCCGCATGGGGACGCCCGATGACGTCGCGGCGATGACGGTGTTTCTCGCGTCGCCGCGGGCGTCATGGGTCACGGGCGCGGCCTTCGCCGTGGACGGCGGCGC
>DASXTT010000110.1:0-7715 GCA_036505255.1 Planctomycetota bacterium
CGCGACTACGGGATCCGGATCGCCCCCGGGGAGGCGCGCCGGAATCTGGTGACTCGCGGGGTGGCGCTCAATCACCTCGTGGGGCGCGAGTTCCGGATCGGAGAGGCGGTCCTCGTGGGCCGGCGCCTGTGCGAGCCGTGCGGACACCTGGAGAGTCTCACGGGCGCCAAGCTCCGCGCCGGGCTCATCCATCGCGGAGGGCTTCGGGCCGACATCCTCCAGGGAGGGCTGATCCAGGTGGGGCAGCCCGTGGAGACCGAAGACGCTACTTCTTCTTCCGGGGATCGTCCGCGGGATTGATATACGTGATGTCCCACGGTCCGATGCTGTTCAGCTGGACGATCGTCTCCTCCTTGCAGAACGCGAAGTGATTGCTCCGGGCGGGCAACAGGCCGTAGCTCCCCGCGGTCAGGGCCTTCGCCTTCGACGGGTCGAAGCTGTCGCCCATCCCGATGTGGAGCGCGCCCGAGATCACCGTCACGTGCTCGACCCCCGGATGGGAGTGCGGCGGGACCTTGTAGTCGGCCGGCACCTTGAGCCGCATGACGAAGAGCCCCGCCATCTTGGGGTCTCCCGAAAGGACGGCGAATTTGGCGCCCGCCGGGAGGCTCGGGGGCCCGTCCATCCATTTGATGTCTTCCGGCCGGATCTGGACCGCGGTCTGTGTCGAGGAGGTTTCCTGACGACCCGCCGCGACGGCCGCGAGAATCGCCGCCGCCATCACCACCCACGCCGCCTTCGACGAAAGGTTACGCATGCGCCGCCCTCCTTTGGTTTCTCGCGATACTCATACCCCCCGGTTCCTTCGCGGTCAATGATCGGAGCCCGTTTCCAGCACCTTCCACCAGATTTCGCGCCCGATCCTCGCGCCGTAGCCCACCCGCCGGCCGTCGGGACTGAAGACCGGATCGCTGACCCGGTGGGGTGTTTCGATTTTCCGGGTTCCAATGACCACAAAGCGGCGCGAGCCCTCGTCCGCGGCGTAGGCGACAGTCGCGCCGGTGGGGCTGAAGACCGGGCGCCCGACGATGCCGAAGGGCTCGCCGACCTTCCCCGGGACCGCCACGCGCATCTTGGAGCCGCCGTCGGGATGGGATTCCTGGTCGACCCAGCCGACCTGGCGACCATCGGCGCTGATGAACACCATGGCGGGATGTCGAGCCAGGGCCGTCTTCCCGCCGCCCGCGATCAGGAACCAGCGGCCGTTTTGCGACGCCGCGTAGGCGACGGCCGAGCCGTCGGCGCTGAGGGCGGGATCGGTCACGTATTCGAAGTGAGGGTCCTCCCGGTTTCCGACCCTGATGAAATGTTCGTCGTTGCTCTCGGCCCGGTAGGCGACGACGCGGCCATCGGAGCTGAGCACGGGCCGGCCAACGGTGTCGAATTCGGGCTCCTCGCGGCCGTTCACCACGACGCGGTCGCGTCGGATCTTGATGGGCCCCAGGCGATACGCGACAACGGCGCCGTCCGCGCTGAAAGCGAGAGGCCAGCCGGGTTCCCGTTCCCCGTCGTAGGTGAAGAGGACCTGGTCATCGACCGAGATGATGGCCGCTTTCCCGTCCGAGCCCAGAAACGCGACGCGTTTCCCGTCCCCGCTGAGGGCGAGTCATCATATGGCGTCAAGGCGCCGGCTCTTCCAGGAACCGCGCACCGCCCAGTACCCGCCGGAGGTCTGAGCGACGTAGGCGGCCTGCCGGCCGTCGCGGCTGAACGCGATCGGGACAAAGACCTCGACCCCCTCGGGGATCGTGGCGAGAAGGCGTTCCTCGAAAGCGGGGCCGGCCTCCGCCGGGGAGGGGGAGCGGCAGGCCGCGAGAAACCCGAGGAGGCTGACAAGGATTCGGCGCATCGTGCGGTCCCCGGCGGATTCTACCGGGGCCGGGAAGGGCCGGCCATCAAAACCGCCGGACGGGGTCGCGTTCTTTTTTGGATTGGATCAATGATAATTTGAACTACGGGGTATAATACCCCTCCCGCGGTACCCGGGCCGGAGGAGGTCGTCACCATGCACGATTCACTCGCTCCTGAAGTCCGTGACACCATCCGGCGCGATATGGAAGGGCAGGGGTACTCGATCGAAAGGCAGGCGGTGCGGGGACTGTGGGTCCGCCGGAAGGAGAAGCCCCTCAAGCTTTCCGAGGGAATGGTTTACCGGGACCACGAGCCCATCATGGCCATCATGAAGTCCCGCCGGTGTTTTCTGGTGATCACCGCCTCCCACGGCGGGATGGAAGGCAATCCTTACCTCTTCAGCTTCAACGAGGCGCACGAGTCTTAGGAGGATCCCTCCTCCCGCGGCCGCCTCGCCCGAGGTGGGGAGCCACAGTAACGTCCTTCCGCGTTGACGCATCTACACCTTTGCCCGTATCACGGGCGGCGCGGAGGACGGCCCGATGAACCTCCATTTCCTCCTTCCGAAAAAACCGATCGCGTCCTACGCCGAGTACTTGAAGACTTTCAAGGGCCGGCCGCCGATCTCGATCGCGAAGGAGATGGCTCCGGATGAGATCGTGGGGGAACTCCTCGCCTCGGGCCTGCGGGGTCGCGGAGGGGCCGGATTCCCGACGGGACGGAAATGGGCGGCCGTCCGGGGCCACGCGTGCCGCGCCCGCACCGTCCTCTGCAACGCCGCCGAGGGCGAGCCCGCGACGTTCAAGGACCGGTTCCTGCTCCGCATGAATCCCTACGCCCCGATCGAGGGAATGATCGCGGCCGCCCGGGTCGTGGAGACCGACCGCCTCTTCATCGCGGCGAAGAAATCGTTCCGGAAGGAGCTGGGCCGGCTTCGAAACGCCCTCGAGGAGATGCGCGGCGCCGGAGCCCTCGACGGGCTCTCGATTCAGATCGTCGAAGGGCCCGAGGAGTACCTCTTCGGAGAGGAGAAGGCGCTCCTGGAGGTGGTCGAGGGAAAGGGTCCCCTTCCGCGCGAAGCCCATTATCCACCCTATCAGTGGGGCCTGAATGCCACGCTGCAGTCCCCCAATCCGGCGCTCGTCAACAACGTGGAAACGTTCGCCCGGGTTCCCGGCATCCTGAGGCACGGAGCGGCCTCCTTCCGGAAACTCGGGACCCCGGATACCCCCGGCCCCGTGATCTTCACGGTCTGCGGCGACGTCCGTCGGCCCGGCGTGTACGAACGGGAGGCGGGGATCCGGCTGCGCGATCTTTTTGAGACCGTCGCCGGCGGACCGCGCCGGGGCCGGTCGTTCAAGGCGGCGCTTCCGGGCGTTTCGGCCGCCGTCCTTCCCGAGGATCGATTCGGCACCCCGGCCGAGTTCGGGGCGCTGGCCGGGATCGGTTCCGGGCTGGGCGCCGCGGGATTCTGGGTCCTGGACGACTCGACGAGCATGGCCCGCGTGGCGCTCGCCGTCGCGCGCTTCCTGTTCGTCGAGTCCTGCAACCAGTGCACGGCGTGCAAGGCGGGGCTCCGCGAGGCGTGGGAATCCCTCGACGCGCTGTTCCGCGGCGATGGACCGCTGGACCGCCGGATCGAGGAGATGGTGTACGGCGCGAAGTCGGCGCCCCAGGGGAACCGGTGTTATCTCCCCGTTCAGGGGAGCAAGCTGCTCCCCAGCCTCGTCGAGCGGTTCCGCGGCGAGTTCGAGCGTCTCGAGGGAGCCCCCGTCGCGATTCCGAAGATCGCGGATGCCGACGAGCGGGGAGGCGCCTTCACGTACGACCCGATGCAGGAGCGAAAGCTCCCCGACTGGACTTACGCCGAAAAAAAGGCCTGAGCCATGGATTCATGGCCGGTCAGGATACCATCCCGGGCTTCGCGCCGATTCGGGGGGGGGCCGATGGGTAGCGGGTCAGTTTCCAGATTCACGATCCCAGTTTTCCGAAGTTGCGAGCCTCGAGCTTGGATCCTCGAGCGCATCCAAGTGACACTGGGCGGCAAACCTCGAAGCTGGAAACTTCAGGAGGCCGGAGTCTGGGGTCTGGGAACTCGAAACTGACCCCGCAGCGTACGTTGAGGCCGAATCTGAATTGACGTAACCGGTCCCCCCGCGTTGACGTACACATCGGTCGGGAGGACCGCCGGATGAAAAAAAGAACCGGGCTCCCGGACCCCGGGAGGCGGCCCCCTCGGGACTCTTTTGCGCGGGGGGATTCATGACCCTTCTCAGGTGCACGTCCTGCCGCCGGACCTTCCGTGCTTTGACGCTTCCGCCCCCTGGCGGATTCCCCTGTCCCGCCTGCCGGCGGCCCCTGGAACGGATGGATTCAAGCGAACTCGCGCCCTTGCCCGCCGAGGCGGACATGCCCCGGGAGGCCCGCGAGGCGTCGTACTATTCGACCCGGGTCCTCGGCGGGTTCGTCCTGGTCCAGGATCTCGGGCGCGGCCCGAGAGGGACCGTCCACAAGGCGTGGGACCTCCAGGCGCGTCGCTGGGTCGCGCTCAAGCTCATGAGAACCGGCGCGGTCGATGCGGAAAGCCTGGAGAGATTCCGTCTCGAGGCCGCGACCGTGGCCTCGCTGGACCATCCGTACATCGCCCCGGTCCTCGATGTCCTGGAGGTGGGGGGCCGGTCCGCCATCGTCATGAAGTTCATCGAGGGGCGGACGCTCGAACAGGAATTTCATCAGGATCCCCTTCGGGCCACCCCGATCGGGCTCGTGGTGAGGCACATCCGCGACGCCGCCCTTGGGCTCGGATACGCCCACGGGCGGGGCCTGGTCCACGGCAACCTCAAGCCGGGCAACCTCATGGTCGGCCCCCGGAACCGGCTGTACGTCCTCGACTTCGGCCTCGCCAAGATCCTGAGCCGGTCCGAGACGCGACCGGACCTCGGCCCGGCGCCGGAAACGCCCGCCTACATGTCGCCCGAACAGGTCATGGACCCGAACGGCGAGGTGGACGCGCGCTCCGATGTCTTCAGCCTCGGCGCCACGCTCTGGGCGCTCATGGCGGGGCGGCCGCCGTTTCAGGGCCGGACCGATCGCGAGGTGGCGCGGGCGATTTTGCGGGACCCGACGCCTTCCGTGCGGGGCCGGAGGACCGACATCCCGGAGGGGCTCGACCTGGTCCTTCAAACCGCCATGGAAAAGGACCCCGGTGCCCGGTACCCCTCCGGGACCGAGTTCGCCTCGGCCCTGAACGGGTGCCTCGCCAGCCTCGAGTCGGCGCATGCGAGCTGGGTGCGGTATGAGCCGATCGCGGCCCCGTTCGGTCCGCCCCCGGTATTCATGATCGAGGACGATCTCGCGGTCGCGGGGCTCGTGCGTGAAGCCCTGGCGATGGACGGGCTCGAGGTGGTGCACGAGGCCGACGGGACGGCGGCGATGGGGCGCGCGCGGGAAATCGATCCCGGCGTGGTGCTCCTCGACCTCAACCTCCCCGGAACGAGCGGCTGGGAAATCCTGCGAACCCTGCGCAGCCTTCCGTCGTATGAGAAGGTCCCGATCCTGATCGTCACGGGGGAGGGGAGCGAGGCCAGCGTGGTCCGGGCGTTCCACCTCGGCGCGGACGACTACATCGTGAAGCCCTTCTCCGTCGCCGTGCTGCGGGCCCGCGTCAGGCGCCAGGTCCTGCGCCGCACCGTCGAGGTGTGATCCGGCCCGCGTCTTTCGGCCTTCGGCGGCGCCCCGGCGTCGTTGCATCCCTTGGAAGAACTCCGAGGGAGGCACCGCCATGACGTCATCACGGGCCGCGCTGATCGCGGCGCTCCTCTTCCTGCCCGCCTCCTCGCTCCAGGAGGACCCCAAGGCCGAGAAGGAAAAAGCCCGCCAGGAGCTGAAAAAGAAGGAGGAGGAGGCCAAGGCCGCCCTCAAGGCCTATCGCGAGGAGCGCGCCGAGGCGAAGGAGACCGACGATCACGTCCGCGCCGTCGACAAGCTGGGCGAGGCCGATCCGCACGCGCTCATCCGGACGGAACTGCTCTCGGTCCTGAACGGCCCGGGCCTCGACCCCATCCGAACCGCCGCGGCAGAGGCGCTCCACAAGTACAAGAAGGACCCGGCCGCGTGCGACGCGCTCATCCGCCACGCGAAGTCCCGGGAAGGGGCGGACCTCCGGAAACGGTGCCTCAAGAGCTTCGGCACCATCGCGACCTTCGGAAGGTCGACCGACCTGCAAGTGCTCTTCAACGAGGACGACTCGACCATCGCCCGCCAGGCGGTTGATGCGGTCGACGCGATCGGGAGCGTCCGGATGCTCCGGCCGCTCGTCGACCTCCTCGGCGAGCTCGAGCAGATCCGGGAGGGCCGTGACCCCGCGCCCCCTCCGGGCTCCCGCGATCCCCGCGGAGGCGATTCCGGCGACGATCACCGGATCCGGCGGAAGAAGGAACTGCTCGACCCCACGAAAAAGGCGATCAGCACGCTGTGGAGCAAGCACGGACTCGGCAAGGCGCCCAAGGACGCCACCGAGGCGACCGCCGTGCTGGCGGCCAACAGGCCGAAGCTCAAGAAGATCCAGGAGGACGAGGACGCCCAGGACCGGGGGCGTTGAAAACGACGGGCCGCTCCGCCACGGATAATCCAGGCGAATCGCTTCCCAGGGCCGCGCGATTCCTTCGCCGTCCGCCGAGTATGGCCTTCGTCAGCTTCCGCCCCATGTACGTCGTTCCCGAGACGAACCGGCAGACGGGGCCGAAGCTGTGGGCCGCCGGGGCTCCGAGGAAATGCAGCCCGGGCAGGGTGGATTCGAACCCGGCCCCCAGCAGCGGATATCCGTCGACGCGGCGCACCCGGGCCAGAATTTCCGGCGCTAGAAACCGGTAGCGGGACACATCGACGCGGTAGCCCGTCGCCAGCAGGACATGATCGGGCCGGCGGACTGTGGTGTCGTCCAGCTGGAGGCCGATCCGTCCATCCTCGATCGTCGCCCGGGTGACGTTTCGACCGACCGTGATCCGGACGTCGTTCATGCGCGGCAGCAGCCAGCCCGCGCCGGCGGGCCGGATCGACCGGTACGCGATCCACTTCTGCCACGCGGCGGGCAGGCGGCGGAAGAGGCCGGGCGTCGCGACGATCAGGTTCAGGACGGGCGGCCCGACATCCGTGGGCGGATAGAGCAGCGGCCGCAGCGGGTTGTACTTGCTCTTCAGCCAGCCCGCCCGCTGATCGAGCCAGAGAACTCTCGGCCCGCGCACGAGGACCTCGACGTCCGCGCCCGCCTCGCGAAGCAAGGCCGCGGATTCCAGGGCGCTTTGTCCCGCGCCCACGATGACCACCTGCCGTCCCCTGAAGGGACCGAAATCGCGATGGTCCGAAGAATGCGAGACCAGCTCGAGCGGCAGGCCGTCGAAGATCGGCGGACGGTGGACGAAACTGGCGATCCCGGCGGCCACGACGACGTGCCGGGACCGCAGCGACTCGCCGTCCTCAAGCTCCAGGCGGAACCCATCGGGGCGGGATTCGATCCGGCGGATCCGCCGGCGATCCAGGTCGGGGACCGCCCGGCCCTGGTACCACCGTCCGTACCGGATGAAATCGTCCAGTGGAATCGGTTTGGAGAGCCGCGGCTTGTGCGCCTCCTCGTAGTGATCGAGGGTCAACGCGCGATCCGGGTGGGCGACGTGCGACGCCTCCCAGGAGGATCGCAGGCACATGCCCTTGGGCATCCGGGACTCCCAGAACTGCATCGCCTCCCCGAAGATGCGCGTCTCGACGCCGGCCGCTCGGAGGTGGGCGGCGGCCGAAAGGCCGTAGGGACCGGCCCCCACGATGGCGACCTCACATGCCGCGCCGTGACTCATGAAGACGTTCCTCCA
>DASXTT010000111.1:0-6540 GCA_036505255.1 Planctomycetota bacterium
TGGTCGACCTTGGGAAGGTAATACCCCGTGCCCCCTTGGAGCACGGTGCCCTCAGGGACCATGGATCCGCCCGCCAACCCGTCCGAGGGCCGGGGCACGTAGGTGGCGCGCGCGTCGTCGACCAGCGACTCCTCGACGGGCAGACCCCGGGGATCCGGGTGGCGGAGGATCGACGTGGTGGAGTAGCCGACCGAGGCGCCGATGACGAGGAGGGCCGCCGCGCGCAAGGTCCACGCGAGGAGCCTGGACCGCCGCCGAGTGGGAACGGCGGCGCGGATCCCCTGCCAGATGCGCTCCGGCGTGCCGGGGGGCGCGTCGCCCTCCCGAAGGAGGGCCAGGTGGCCCATGAGGTTCCGGACCTCGGCCAGCTCGCGGGCGCATTCGGCGCAGACCGCGACGTGCGACTCGATCGCGATCCGCTCGTGGTCGGTCGCTTCGCCGCCCGCCCCGGAGGCGATCAAGTCCCGGATCTCTTCGCAACCCATGCAGTGTTTCTCCAGCGCACAGATACTACGGACGGCGGAGATTCACGTTAGCACAACCGGGGGGAGGCTGGATAGTTATCAGACTTCGGACTTCAGACTTCAGAAGTTCTCAGTCGGGGGGGCTGGCCCTGTTAACTTCTGAAGTCTGATGTCTGAAGTCCGACGACCGCGGTTCAAACCAGCTCGTCCCCCTCATCGTCGCGGACGGCCTCGAGGGCCTTGCCGTCCCACGCGGCGCGGAAGAGCTTGCGGGCGCGATGGAGCCTCCACCGCACCGTCGCGTTGGTCGCGCCGACGATCTCCGCGATCTCCTCGCAGTTGAAACCCTGGATGTCGCGGAGGGTGAGGACCGCCTTGTACTTGGGCGGGAGCCGGTCGAGCCCCTTCTGGACCCGGGCGCGGAGTTCGGTCCGGCCCGTCGTCTCGCTGGGATCGCGCCGCTCGTCGGGCATCCCCCCCACCTCGTCGAGATCCGTGGAGCGGTTGTGGGAGGCGCGCCTCATGTGGTCGATGCAGAGGTTGACGACGATCTGGTAGAGCCAGGTGTAGAAGTTCTTCCTGGTGTCGAAGCGGCCGATGTTCCGGAAGACGCGCAGGAACGCCTCCTGGGAGATGTCCTGGGCGACGTCGTAGTTGGAGAGCATGTTGTGGGCGATCCAGTACGTCCGCCGCTGGTAGCGGTCGAACAGTTCGCGGAACGCCTCATCGCTGCCCTTCTGGCAGCGCTGGATGAGCTCCACTTCCCGCGGGTCCGGCATCGGGGCGCGCCTGTAACTAGGGGTTCTTCCAGTGGTTCGACGACGCCACTAGATAGACGACTACGGGGGCGCGAAAGTAACCGAAAACTTACCCGAAGGTTTGGTATCCGGGGCGGGGCGAAAGTTCGCCGAAATCCGGCTCGTCGCCGCTTGGAGCTTGAAGCTTGAAGCCTGGAGCTATCGTTCCGCCAGCGTGACTTTGACTTTCTTCTCTTCCCCGTTGCGCGTGTAGATGACTTCGATTTCCTGTCCGGCTTTCGACGACTTCATGAAGGCCTCGAGGTCGGACTCCTTCCAGATCGGCGTGTCGCCGAGCTTCACGAGGACGTCGCCGGCGCGCAATCCCGCCTTCGCCGCGGGGCTTCCCTCGACGATGCTGTCGATGGCCATCCCCTTGCCCGTGGGCGAGCCCGGACGGACGCCCAGGAGGCCCGGCCGCGCCTCTTCCTTCGGCTCCTTGGGCTCCTTCGCCTTCTCCTTCGGGGGCTCGGGCGCGGGGGCCGGGGCGGCCGCGTCGGGATGGACCCCCAGGGTGACCGCGATCTCCTTGGATTCCTTCCCGCGGATGATCTTCACCTTCACCTTGTCACCGGCCTTTTTTTTCAGGATCGCCCGCTGAAGCTCGGCCATCTCCGTCACCTTGGTCCCTTCGAACTCGACGATGACGTCGCCGTCCTGGAAGCCGGCCTTGATCGCGGGCCCGTCCTCGCCGACCGTGATTCGGACGCCGCCCTCGACCTTCCAGGCCTTCAAATCCTCGTCGCTCGGCTGCTCCGGGTCGGGCCGGACTCCGAGGTAGGGCCGCTTCCCCGGCGCGGGGGCGGGGACCGGATCGGGCGCGTCCGGCTTCTTCGTCCGCGCCTTGGCGAGCTCCTCGTCGATGAGCTTCGAGATCTCTTCGAGGATCCGCTTCGATTCCTCCTCGAGCTTCTTTTCGATCTGCTCGAGGATCTTCTTCTTGAGCGCTTCCTTGTCGTCCTGCGCCCGGGCCGGGGTCGCCGCCAGAACGAGCGCCGCGACCGCCGCCAGCCATGCCGCGAGTTTCATCCGATCCTCCGTCTAACGCGAGCCCAGGACGACTTTCACGGAGCGCTTCGCCCGCCCCCGGAAATAGACGACGTCGACTTCAGCGCCCGGCTTGAACGACCCCATCACTTCGTCTACGTTCGCCGCCGTCAGCTCCTTCCCGCCGATGGAGAGGAGCACGTCGCCCGTTTCCATCCCCGCCTTTTCCGCGGGCGAGCCCTCGACGATCTCCCAGGATTTGACGCCCTTGGGAGCGGCGATTCCGAGTTCCCGGCGCTCCGGGTCCGTGAGCGGGTCGGGCTTGAATCCGAGGAACGCCTTCTTGCCGGAGGGCGGCGCGGCCTTCGGGGACTGGGATTCCTTGGGCGCCACGGTCTCGAGAAGCTGCTCGAGCCCCTCCTCGAGCTCCTCGCGGATCCGGAGCCGGCCGTCCTTGTCGGCCTCGAAATAGTGCTCGACCGCCTCCTCCAGGGTGTCGTACCCCGACTGGGCGAAGAGGTCGGCCGCCATCCGCCGACCCTCTTCGGTGCGGAGGTACTTCTTCAGGCGGCCTTCCAGGCCGTTGTCCGGAAGCCGCTCGATGAAGCGGATGAGACTGAGATCGAACTGGAGGTTCCGCCGGTTGCCCGCCCTCGCGAGCTCGCTGAGCGCGAACTCGCGGAGATGGGTGCGCGTTTCCTGGAGCGCCTCTTTCAGCTCGCGCTCGACGCGCTTCGCGAGCCGGGCGTAAGGGTCCTCCTGGGCGAGGGCCGGAGCGGCGCTCAGGAAGAGAAGAAGGATCGCGGCGACTTTCATTTCGGCATTCCGCTGTCCGGTGTCTTTCTGAAGTCTGATCTCCGAAGTCTGACAACTTTCCAAAAATCAGGCGATGTTGGTGCGGAGGCCGTGTAAGCCGGGTCTTGTCCCCGCCTTTCGACGGGTGACGGTCATCTGTCTGGGACCGCGCTCGCGCGCGGCCTCGAACGTCCTACCCATGCGCCCGGGCTCCGTTAGGAGCCGCGCGGCCGGGCCGGCCGCCGCACCCTTTCGGGTACGAAACACATCTATTTGGACTTTCTCCGGATGGGGTTTACCCTGCCGCCCCCGTCGCCGGGGGCGCGGTGCGCTCTTACCGCACCTTTTCACCCTTCCCTGAGCCCTGTTGCCAGGGCCATCGGGGGTATGTTCTCTGTGGCACTTTCCCTACCCTCTTGCGAGAGCGGTTCCCGTTGGGAACCATCCCGCCCTGCGGAGCCCGGACTTTCCTCGGAGCCGCCGAAGCGACACCGCGACCATCCCGGCCCCCGCGCCGACATCGCCCGATTGTGAAAGATCTACTCCGAATCCGGCACGAACCGGCGCCGGAATTCCTCCAGCGCCGCGGGATCGACTTCCGCCGATCCCTTCACGTCCCGGTAGAGGCGCCCCGGCTCCGCGGCCGCCGCCTCCGCGACCTTCGAGGCCGCCTCGATGAAGGCGAACGACTTCCGCCGGAGCACGCCCTCGACCAGCCCCAGGAAGCGGGCCCCCTGCTCGAGGACGACGCCCTCCACTTTCGCATAGACGCGGGCCTGAGTCCAGAGGGCGCCCCCGCGTTCCTCGACAAGGACGATGAAGGCGCTTCGGCCGTATACCGTAAAGAGCCCGAGGTCGTACGTCCCCTTCGAAAAGAACACCCAGCGGCCCGATTCTCTTCGCATGAGTTGAACGATCTGCCGGATTCCCGTGGTGTCGTCGAACCGCACTTCGTCCGGCGGATCGCCCTCCTCGCGCCACATCTTGTACGCGGCCCGGCCCTGCGCCCGCAGCACCCCGGCCGTGAACGGGAGGTCGCCGAGGAGAAAGGCGAAGATCTCGGGGCGGCTCACCACCCGCGTTTCGGGCAGCTCGACCATGGCCGTGGGCGCGTCGAAGACAGTCTTCAGCTTGGCCTGGTTCTCCCCCGAGAAGCTCTCCAGCTTGATCGCGTACGGGCCGGAAGTGGGAAGCGCAGGGCGTGCCGCACAGGCGGCGACGGCCAGAAGGGGCAGTACAAGGAGCGACTTCATCACGCGAGCTTCGACAACGCCAGGCGGACGGCGCCCGCGACATCCTTTCCGGGCCCGCCTCCCTGCTGGAAAAATGGCGATCCCCCGCCTCGGCCCTGCAGGTGCGCGAACGCCTCGGCCGCGACCGGCTTGAGGTCGAGGGCGACATCCTTGCTGCGCGCGAGGACGATCGACGACGTCTCGCCCGTCCCGCCGAGCACGGCGACCCGCCCCGGGCGGCTCACGATGTCGTTCGCGACCGCCTGGAGAAATTTGAGTCCGCGATTCTCGAATACTTTCGACACGACCTTGCTTCCTTCCGCGGCGAGGGCCGCCGCCGCATGGCCCGCGAGTTCCTTCTCGGCCGCCTGGAGCGCCTTGTGGGCCGCCGCGCGCTCGCCGAGGATCCGCTCCACGGCCGACTCGAGATCCTCCCTTCCCGCCGAGAGCTTCGCGCCCGCGGCCTTCAGGACCGCCAGATCGCGCCGCGCCCACTCGATCGCCCGCCGTCCGCAGACAAACGTGACCCGCGCGGACGCTTTGCCCCGCTCGCACCCCAGGACCAGAATCGGCCCGACCTCCCCCGTGCGTCGGGGATGGGTTCCGCAGCAGGCGGAGCAGTCGAAATCGGCGACGCGCACGATACGGATCTTGCCCTCGACCTGCGGCGGCTTGCGCATCGGGAGTTCCGAGACTTCCTCCCGCGTCGCCCAGGAGATCGCGACCTCGCGGTCCTCCAGGACGATGTCGTTCGCCATCGTTTCCGCCGAGGCGGCGTCGTCGGGCGAGACCCGGTCGGTGGCGAGGTCGATCGAGCTGGTCTCCGCCCCGAGGTGGAACGAGGCGGTCTCGGCTCCGCATACTCGCACGAACGCCTCGGAGAGGAGGTGCTGGCCGTGGTGCTGCTGGAGATGGTCCATGCGGCGGGGCCAGTCGACCGCGCCGCGGACATCGTCGCCGTCCAGGGGCTTGTCGAGGACGTGGACGATGTCTTCTCCCTCCTCGACGACATCGACGACGCGGGCGCCGTTCAGGGTTCCGGTGTCGTGGGGCTGGCCCCCGCCCGTCGGATAGAAGGCCGTCGCGTCGAGGACGACCGCCGGCCGGCCTCCCGCGTCGAAGCGGCGGACGACGCGGCTCGTGAATTCGCGGAGGTACGGGTCCTCGTGAAAGAGGCGGCGCGTCATGGGCGAATATTATAGGAACCCGCGCGCCTGGGCCTGCGTCTAATCGGGCGGAGGTGGCGCATGGCTGTAATCAAGATCACCTGGGCTCCGATCGCTCTTCTCAGTCTCGCGCTGATTTCGGCGGCGAAGCAGGAGAACCATCCCTGCACATGCCATCCAAGGGAAGCCGGGGCGTCGGGCTCGCGCAACGACTGGGAGGGATATCGAAAGGGCGGCATCGCGTGGCACTACACGGTCGACGAGGCGCTCAAGATCGCCAGGGACGAGAAGAAGCTGGTCTTCTGGTACCACGTCGCGGGCGATCTAGACAAGGAGGGGTGCTGAGCGGCCGGCCATGAGATGAGAACCGTGACGTTCTCCGATGGCGGAATCGTGAAGCTCCTGAACGACAAGTTCGTGTGCGCCTGGGTGAACCGGCGGCCGGATCTCAAGTTCATGGACGGACTCTACCCGAAGGAATGGCGCCCGCGGGGACTGCCCAATGGAGCGGCCGTGACGAACATCACCTCGGTATTCGCCGCCCCGGACGGGACCGTGATCCACGCCATACCCGGGTATCTGAACGTGGCCGGGTTCAAGCGTCATCTCGAATTCGCCCGGAAATTGCAGGCGCGACTTTTTGATCCGGCCGTCAAGAAGGAGGATCGCGCCGGACTGTTTGCCAAAGCTCACCTGGAGGCCTCCAAGGAGGCCAAAGACGACAACGAAAGCGAGGCGCACCGTCTTCTCGCCCAGCGTCTCATGCGCGTCGCCGACCTGAAGGTCGATTACTTCGACGGCTTGGGCGACGTCATGCGGTGAGGGTAGATCCAACGTCGCCCCGTCGGGGCGACTAAGTAGGAGTTCCGGAGCGCGATCTCGCGGCCTCATAAAGAAGCGCCGCCGCCGACGCCGTGACGTTGAGGCAGTCCCAGCCCGGCGCCATCGGGATGTAGACGACCTGGCGGCACGCGGCGATCACCGGAGCGGTGACACCGTCCGCCTCGCCGCCGAGAACGAGGCAGGTGGGCCGCGCGAAATCGGTCTCCCAGCTCGACCGGTTCTCGCCGTGGATGTGGGCGGCGTAGCTCGCGACGCC
>DASXTT010000112.1:0-2810 GCA_036505255.1 Planctomycetota bacterium
CCTTGTCGCGGATAACTATATCCCATGCGAGGACGCTGTCAAGGCGAAAACCGGAGGGCGCGGGCACCCATACTTCACCATCCCAAGGGCGCCCAGCAACCCCCAATCGGCATGGATACCCCGACTCCGATCCCCCCACCCATGGGGCGCCGCCCATAATTTTCGGGGAGGCGCCGCCGGAATTTTCTCAAGCCCGACATTTTTCCAGGTCGATAATTGATGCAACGGACCCCGGTTCGGAGCGGAAGATGAACATCCTGGTCTACGACGACCCGCGAACCCTCGGACACCTCGTTCGAGCGGCGCTCGCCGGCCGTCGCCATCGCGCCTCCCTCGCGACCTCGTCCGAGGAGGCCCGCCGGAAGCTCGAAACGGGGCTCTTCGACGCGCTCGTGATCGGGCCCGCCGGCGCCCCGCGGGAATTGGCCGACCTCCTGGAATCGGACTGGCCGGACCTTCCGCTCGTCCTGGCCGGCGTCGAGCGCGCGGTGCCGTGCGCCGGGCCGATCGCCGCCGTGCTGACGCGGCCCCTCCATCTCGAGGCGCTCCGGAAGGCCGTGCGCGCCCTCGAGGCGCGGATTTCCACGAAGACCCCGGACGTCGAGGCCGAGCTCGTCGCGGCGGGCGTGCGCATTCCCGGCCGCCTCGTGGGCCGGGGCCGCGGAAGCCTCCTCTTCGAAGCGGCGTCTGAAGCGGCCATCGCGGACGGGACGTGCGTCACCGTGCATTGCGCGGGGACGGATCTCGACGCCGATCTGGTTTTCGCCGACGCCGCGCCGCGCGGCGGGGCGCGCTACCTGGGAATCCGCGTCGGCGACGCCGCCGCCTTCGAAAAATTCCTGTCGTCACAGCCAGGGGGTGAGGCATGCTCAAGGGAACGTTCGCTCATCGCATGACGGTCTGCTGCCCGGTCTGCCGTCTCGAAGAGTTCCGGGTCGCGCGCCGACTTCCCGGCGCCGGCGGGCGGATCACGAAGCGGTGCATCTGCCAGCGGTGCGGCTCGACCTTCGAGTACGACGAGGACCGCGTCGGCAAGCCGATCAAGGTCAAGTAACCCGGCTCATTTCGCCGGGGCGAAACTCCACGACGATCCGTCGAACTCGACGGAGTCGCACGTCCCGTCCCAGTCCCCCACCACGTAGAGGTCGCGCCGCCGCCCGCCGCGCTCGCAGTGCAGGTGCGTCGGGAGGTGGATGTGGCCGCAGATGAGCACGTCCGTGCCCCGGTCAAAGAGCGGCGCCGCCCCCGCCAGCAGATCCTGCCGCGACCACCGGTACGCGGGCGTCGTGCGCCTGGAGACTCCGCGGAATCCGCGCGCCAGCGTCTTTCCCACGCCCGCGGGCATGGCGAGGACCGCGGCCCGCAGCGCGGAGAACCGCATGAGGCGCCGGTAGGCCGAGTACTTCGGGTTCCGGTTGTAGATGAAATCGCCGTGGGCGCACAGGACGGACCGCCCCCCGAGCCGGAACGAGATCTCGGATCCCGCCACGCGCACGCCGGTCGCCCGCTCGAAGGCGCCCTCGACGAAATAGTCCCGGTTGCCGTGGAGGAAGAGGACCTCGAGTCCCGAGCGCGTCAGGCGCCGGAGCCCGTCGAGCGCCTCGCGGTAGTCGTCCCCCTCGAGATGCTTGGGGCCGATCCAGTAGTCGAAGAAATCCCCGAGGAGGACGAGGCGGGCGACCCGCCGGCTTTCCACGAAGGAGATAAACCTGTGCGCCGCCGCGGAGTCTCCGGGACGAAGATGAACATCGCCCGCGAAGAGGGTTCGGGTGGAGCTTCCAGTGCCCAGATTCCAGACTCCAGATTCTGAAGATTCGAGTTTCAAGCCAGAGGATACACGAATGGCCGTCGCGGCGGAATCGGACTCGGAACTCGCAACTTCAGGATCTGGGATCTGGCAACTGGGATCTGGCTATCCCATCGGGATCGCGATCACCTTCTGGATCGCCCGCTCCTGGCGGGCGGCGCGGTCCTCGACGATCGTCAGCGTGATGCGGATCATCGGGATGCGGATCGGAATGGCGTTCTGGTCGCCCTGCCCGTCGTTCTCGCCGAGGGCGTTCCCGAGCGGATCGTCCTTGCCGCCGGCGGTGACGTCGCTGCGGAAGGGCGAGGGGTCGAGCTGCGAAAAGAGGAGCGTGTTGGAGAAGTACTCCAGGTTGAAGGTCGTGACGAACCGGCACAGCTCCATGTCCGGAACGGGCTTTCCGAGCTGGTCCACCGGCCGCTGGTCGTACATGCCCGTCTGGGGGTTGAGGAGCTGGACGCGGCGGATGAGGGTGTAGAGCGGGCGGCCCTCCGGGAAATTGGGCGTGGGCATGGTGCGGCCCATGTCCGGGTCGCCTTCCTCGATGTTGCCGTTGGAGTCCAGGGCCTTCTGTCCGGGCAGGAGGTAGTACGTGATCTTCCCCGTCTGGTGGGTCGACCCGACCATCGTGGTGGCGACGAAGGTCAGCCGGTCCGCGGCCAGGCGGGTGTGCGAGTCGGGGCCGCCGGCGGGATACTGCGGATCGGACGCGCCCCCGGCGCTGAGGCCGCCCTTCCCGTTGTCCATCGAGAACTGCTGCTGGCCGTTGAAGGGCAGGCACGCGAGGAGGTCCTCCTCAAGGAGGTCCGTGGACCGCCGCGCCTCCGTGTAGACCTGGGTCCGCGCCTGGCTGACCGTCACGATCTCCGTCGTCTGAACGAAGACCATCGTGACCGCGGAGAGGAGGATGATCATCAGGATGATCGAGATGAGCAGCTCGATCAGGGTAAACCCTTCGACTCGCGCCTTTTGGCACTCCCTCAGGGCAGGCCCTTCGACTCGC
>DASXTT010000113.1:0-39031 GCA_036505255.1 Planctomycetota bacterium
GCCAGGAACAGAAGCTGACGCGGTTCCGGACTCCGATGAAGCGGATCATCAAGCCAGCCACCGTGGTCACCGAGTTCGTGACGCTGTCCGCCATCTTCCGCGAAGCGAAGAAGCGCGGGCACTGCTCCGAGAATCCCTGCCGGGGCGTGTCGCTCCCCAGGGTGAACAACAAGCTGATCCGGTGCCTTACCGACGACCAAGAGAAAAGGCTCTTGGCCGCTTGCTCAAAGGGCTTGGCCGACGTCGTGCTCACGGCGCTCATGAGCGGCCTGCGGCGCGGCGAGCTGTTCGACCTCCGCAGGGGCGACGTCGATCTCAAGAACGGCATCCTGACCGTCGTCCACGGCAAGGGCGAGAAGATGCGGCACATCCCCATGGTGCCGGAGCTGAAGGAGATCCTCGAACGGCAGCCCGTCCATGTGAAGGAGGGCAAGCCGAGCCCGTACGTCTTCAACAACCCCCAGACCTGCACAGGCTGGGTGGACATCAAGAAGGCGTGGGCTCGAGCGCTGCGCATCGCGGGAATCCGGGAGTTCCGCTTCCATGACTTGAGGCACACCTTCGCCAGCCGGCTCGTTCAGGGCGGCGTACCGATCAAGGCAGTGCAGGAACTGCTGGGACACGCGGACATCAAGATGACGATGCGGTACGCGCATCTCGCTCCGCACAACCTCAGGGACGCGGTGTCGGTCCTCTCGAAGAAGGCCAAGCGGCCCCGAAGAGTTGGCACAAAGTTGGCACAAACGCGAAAGGCCGGAAAGCGTGAAACTGCCTAACCGTCGTAACCTGCTCTGCCGACGCAGGTTAGTGGAGCGGGAGACGGGATTTGAACCCGCGACCTTCTCGTTGGCAACGAGACGTTCTAGCCACTGAACTACTCCCGCCCGCGGGGGAATCGGCTGGAACTATAGTGCTCCTTCCAGAGGGAAGTCAAGCGCCCGCTCAGGACTTGCGCTCGACGAGCCCCGACCCTTCGAACTTCCGCACCGCGGCGCGGAAACTCTCGGGGACCGGCAGGGGCCGCCACGTCTTCTCGTCCAGGATCACGTGCACCGTCCGGCCCTCGGCCACGAGCCGGTTCTCCCCCTTGTGCGTGACCGCGAATTCGAAAGTGAAGCTCGTCCTCCCGAACCCGGAGATCCGCGCGTGCACCACCAGCACGTCGTCGAACCGCGCGGGCGACCGGAAGTCCGCGCTCGCGTGCACGATCGTGTTGGTCAGTCCCCCCGTCGGCCGGATGTGCTCCATGAGGCCGAGGTTCCGGATGTAGTCCATGCGGGCCACGTCGAAGTACGTGTAGAAGTAGCCGTGGAAGACGATCCCGAACGCGTCGGTTTCGGGAAGGCGGACCCGGACCTCGGTCGAAAAGTGGAAGGGATCGAGCATCGGAGGCGCGCCCCTACGTTCCGCCCAGGGCATCCAGGATCTTCTGCAGGTCGCCCTCCACGCCGTCCACGGCCTTCAGGATCCGGACCATCGACTGGGGCGTCACCCGGAGGACCCGCCGCGAAGTGTCCCGTACCTGCTGCAGGTGCGACCTTACGGCGGAGGCATCTTTCGAGGCGGACAGGATCTCCCCTTGCAGGGCGTCGATCACGGTCAGGAACTTGCCCTGATCCGGACCCTTGACCGATTCGCGCACCGCGGCCCGAAGCCGCTCCATGGCCGCCTTGACCTCCCGGGCCTCCATCGCCATGGCGGTCAGGATATCCCTGCGACCGCGGCCCGGCAAGGTCGCTCCCCGCTCACGCCTCGGCCAGCCGGGCCAGGCGCCGCTCCGACTTCTTCAACCGCTTCGCCGGGGAGGGGCCGCCGAGCCCGCGCTCCAGCGCCCCGGCCACGTTCTCCAGGATCTTGATCCGGGCGTAGTGCTTGTCCTCCGCCTCCACCACGATCCACGGAGCGCCGGGTCGATCCGTCCGGGCCAGCATCTCCTCGACCGCGGCCGAGTACGCCGCCCACTTCCGCCGGTTGCGCCAATCTTCGGGCCCGATTTTGTACCGCTTGGCGCGGTCGGACGCGCGCTCCTTGAACCGTCGGAGCTGCTCCGCGCGGGAGATGTGAAGCCAGAACTTCACGAGGATCGTCCCGAAGGACGCGATCTGTTCCTCGAATTCCGTGATTTCCCGGTAGGCCCGGCGCCACTCCGCCTCGGTGCAAAACCCTTCCACGCGTTCCACGAGCACGCGGCCGTACCACGACCGGTCGAAGACGGTCAAGTGACCCGCCTTCGGCACGGAGTTCCAGAAGCGCCACAGGTAATGGCGCGTCGCCTCCTCGCCCGCCGGCGCCGACACGGGGACGACGTCGTACGCGCGCGGATCGAGCGTCGGGGTCAGCCGGCGGATCGCGCCTCCCTTGCCCGCCGCATCCCATCCCTCGAAGACCACCACGGACGGGATTTCCTTCTTCCAGCACTTCCGGTGGAGCTCGTGCAGGCGCGCCTGCAGCGCGGGCATCCGCTCCTCATACTCCCTTTCGGGGAGCGACTTCGCCAGGTCCACCCGTCCGAGCACGGTCACCTCAACCCTCTCCGCACGCCGCGTGCGATCGTTTCCAAGGCCGCGATCTCGGCGGTCCTGCGGTCGTCCGCGGGTATCACCTTCCAAGGGGCCCGGGACGTGGAGGTCCGCTTCACCATCGCGGCGAAGGCCTCCCCGTACTCCCGGAATTTCCGGTGCCGCCGCCAGTCCTCCGACCGGATCCGCCACCGCTGGTTTGGATCGTCCTCGCACTCCTCGAACCGGCGACGCTGTTCGCGCTTCGAGAGGTTCAACAGGATCTTCACGAGGACCGCCCCGCCGTCGGCGAGGGCCCGCTCGAACGCGGCGATCTCCCCATAGGCGCGGTCCACCTCGGATTTCGAAGCGATTCCTTCGACGCTCTCGACCAGCACGCGGCCGTACCACGACCGGTCGAAACAGGCCATCGCGCCCCGGCGCGGGATCCGCGTCCAGAACCGCCGCATCCACGGGTGGCGCAGCTCCTCGGAGTCGGCCCCGTAGGTGTGCCACACCTTGAATCCGCGGGGATCGAGCTTCTCGAGGAGCCGGGCCGCGATCGTGCTCTTGCCCGATTCGTCGGCGCCCTCGAGGACCATGAGGATCGATCGGTCCGAATCCCGGACGCGCGTCTGAAGTGCGGCGATCCGGTCCTGCAGCCGGGGAAGGCGGCTCCGGTATTCCGATTTCCCGAGAGGCCGGGCGGGGGCGGTGGGACCAGGCACGTCGGTCTAGTGGTTCGACCACGACAAATGGGTCAATTGAATCCGCGACCGGCGCATGAAGAGCTCCCTTTCAACGGACAGAATCAATGTCGGCTCGCCACTAGCCCGGAAGGATGATCCGCGGCACCGAGGAGGGCTCGGCCGTCGCGTCCAGCCCCGGCACTCCGGCGCCCGCGTCGAGGCGCTCGATGAGATCCTTCGCGAAGGGGTGATTGGGAAGAATCTGGAGGGCCGCCCTGGCGAAATGGCGGGCGTCGTCCTCCATCCGGGCCTCGTGGGCCCGGAGCGCCCGCGCGTAGAGTTCGGCCGCCTCCTCCTCGCGTTCGACGCGGTCGTCCTCGGGATCGACGCGGCGGGCGGCCCGTTCGTCGAGGACGATCGCCAGGGGAATGCGGCCGGAGACGTCATTCTGGGGCGTCGTCATCCATTTCACCTTGAACTCGCGCTCCAGCTCGGCCACCGGCGACCGTCCCGCAAGCCGTCCGAGGGCGGACCGGGTCTCGCGCGCCAACCTTCCCAGCAGATCCTTTTCGCGCGGCCCCGCCTCGGCGGCGACGTCCGCGGGGCGGCGCCATCCGAGAGACTCGTGCCAGCACTCCTCCCAGACCGCGCTCATGCGGCGGACCTCGGCCTGGAAGGCGGCGGGAGCCATCCGGTCCTGGAATGTCCCGTACTTTTCGAGGAATTCCTCCTGGGACATTTCGGCGGGAACCACCACGGGTCGGCCCGACTCGAGCCGGACCAGCCCCTCCTGAAAGGCCGCCGCGAGGGGGCTCGCCTCGAATGCCTTCAGGATCGCCGTCCGCACTTCGGCCTTCGGCGGCCGCTGCGCCAGCAGGTGGAGCGACACGGGGACCGCAAGAGCGCGGCCGCTGCGCAGAACCGGCCCCAGGATCGTGGCCGTATGCTCGGCCCCCTCGCCCCGGACGGCCCATGGTCCGGCTCCGAACGCGTCCTCGAGCGCGAGGGGCAGGAGCCGCTCGTCCCCCAGGTCCATGGCGGCCGTGAAAAGGGCCCGCCGCGCCTCCGGCGGCGGGTCGTGATAAAGCAGGTGATGGCGGACGATCTCGCGTCCCGGCTCCGGCATCGAGGCGAGTCCCGCGCGGGCGGTTTCCTGAATCGAAGGATCCACCCGGGCCCACAGGACCATGCCGAGGGCCCGCGCGGCGCGGCGACCGGGATACATTCCGACCGCGGCGATGAGCTCGCGGGCGACCGCCGGGTCCGACGGGGGGGAGGACTCCCATCCGAACAGGATCCGCTCCAGCGCCGGAAGCGCCAGCTTCTTCACGGTCGCCAGGTCGCCCTGGCCGGACATGAACGGGTCCTCGAGCGCGGCCTCCTCGGCGCTCCGGTTCGATTCCTCCCGCGCCAATTCCTGGCGCCGCTCCCGCAGGCGGTTCAGGACCTGGGGCGGGTAGAGCTTCCACAGGAGCCCGATCGACGAAGCCCGAAGCGGGAGGTGATGGAGCGCCTTGATGACCGTGACGCCCTGGCTTCGAACGTCGAGCCGCACCTCGCCCGCGATCCGCCGCTCGACTTCCCGGAGGAGCTTGAGGCGGACGGGGAGCGTCACATGGCCGTCCATCGCCGGGGCGAGCAGCGCGGACAGCTGCTCGGAGGTCGCCCGGCCTTCCGAGATGACGCTCTCAAGGTCGTCGAGCCGGGGATCGAAGAGATCGATCTCGAAGTCGAAATCCGACCAGCCGAGCAGGGCGGCGAGATCGGCCGTCCGGAGAAGCTCCTGCGCCATGCCCTGAAGCTGGTCCTCCATCTCCTGGCGCGGGTCCTGAGCTTCATCGGAGGCGTGGGGCATGGGACGTGTCTTCTAGCACGCTCCCTCCGGGTGGTCAAGGCCGCGCGCCGGTGATACTATTCCCGCGCATGAAATTCATTTTTCGAACGGCCGCGCCATTCCTGATCCTGGGCCTGGGGGCGTGCTCCCACGCCCCGAAGCCGGGTCCGCGCCCCGACCCGCCACCTCAGGTCCAATCCCCTCCAAGCCAGGTGGACGGCGAGATCACCTCCGCGGCGGAGCGCCATCTGCCCTCGCTCGTGGAGCTGTACCGCCATTTCCACGCGAATCCGGAGCTGTCGTACCAGGAAGTGAAGACGGCCGCGCGGTTCGCCGAAGAGGTCCGCAAGGCGGGATGGGAGGTGACCGAAGCGATCGGCCGGACCGGGGTGGCCGCGATCCTCAGGAACGGCACCGGGCCGACGATACTCGTCCGCGTCGACATGGACGCCCTTCCCGTGAAGGAGGAAACCGGCCTGCCGTACTCGGCCACGGGAGAGGCCATGCACGCCTGCGGTCACGACATCCACCTCGCGGCGGGAATTGGACTGGCGCGGACCCTGGCCGATCTCAGGGTTCGATGGACGGGAACCGTGCTCCTGATCGGCCAGCCCGCCGAGGAGGTCGGAACGGGTTCGAAGCGGATGATTGAAGATCCCGCGTTCGACGCCGTCGTCGCGCGATCCGCCGCCCCCTCGTGGTGCCTTTCAATCCACGACTCGAACGAGCTCCCCGCCGGGGCGGTGGGGATCTGCCCCGGGTGGGCCTACGCGAACGTGGACACGATCGACCTCACCGTTTTCGGCCGGGGCGGCCACGGGGCGCGGCCCGAGCAGGCGGTCGACCCCATCGTGATCGCCTCGGAAATCGTGATGTCGCTCCAGACGATCGTGAGCCGCAAGGTCAAGCCGGGCACGCCCGCCGTGGTGACGGTGGGTTCGATCCACGCCGGGACGAAGCACAACATCATTCCGGCCGAGGCGAAGCTCCAGCTCACCGTGCGGTCGTACGAGGACGCGGTGCGGGGGCGGCTCCTGGCGGACATCCGCCGCATTTCGGAGAACATCGCCGCGGCGCACGGGGCGCCGAAGCCGCCCGAAATGAAGATCGATCCCGAGTACTGTCCCGCGGGGTATCACGACCCCGCGTTCGCCGAACGGATGGCGGGCGTTTTCCGCCGGCTCCTCGGCGCGGACCGGGTCAAATCCATGGGGCCGGTCATGGGGGGCGAGGACTTCGGGCGATTCGGCCGGCGATTCGGAGCGCCGAGCCTGCAGTACTGGGTGGGGGCCGTCGATCCGGCGCGGAAGGAAGGCGACGTCCCCCCTCTTCATTCGAGCCGGTGGGCGCCGGCGGCGGAGCCGGCCCTGCGGACGGCCGTCGTCACGCTGACGGCCGCGGCCCTCGATCTCCTGCGGTGATCGGGAGGAGGTTTCCGGTCACACCCCGAAGACCCGCTTGATCTCGTCGACGATCTTCGACTTCGGCGGACCCGCGAGGCGGGCGACTTCCTTGCCGCCCTTGAAGAAAACCAGGGCCGGGATCGCCATGATGCCCAGCTCGGAGGCGATGTCCGGGCTGACGTCCACGTTCAAACCGACGATGTTGACTTTGCCCTCGTAGTCCTTGGCGAGCTGCTCCAGCACGGGAGCAATGGCGCGGCAGCCCCCTCACCACTCCGCCCAGAAATCGACGATGGTGGGCGTGGGGTTCTTGAGGACCTGCTGCTCGAAGGTTCCGTCGGTGACTTCCGCGAGGGCGCTCATGTGGGTCTCCTTTGGGCCCGATATTCTAACAGCCAGGAGCGCGCGGATCATCCCTCCGAGGCGGGTTCGACCGGCCGGGGCCGGTCCTCGATCTTGAGGATCTCCCGGATCTCCTTCTGGCCCGCGGCGCCGAGCTCGCGGAACCTCCGAAGCTGGGGCAGCACCTGACGCTCGTAGGACCCGACCACGCGGTTGAAATCGTCGACCGAACCGGAGAGCGACCGGCCCAGTCCCGCGAAGTGGCCGATCAGCACGGCGAGACGGTCGTGCAGGTCCCGCCCCAGCTCGCTGATCCGCTGGACGTTCTCCGCGATCTGCTCCTGCTTCCAGCCGTAATAAACCGCCTTCAGCAGCGCGATGAGCGTGGTGGGCGTCGTCATGATGACGCTCCGGTTGAAGCCCTCCTCGAGGAGCGTGGGGTCCTGCTGCAGCGCGGCGCTGAAGAGCGCCTCGCCGGGAACGAAGAGGACCACGAATTCCGGCGCGGGGGTGAACCGGGCGAAATACTCCTTCCGGCCCAGCTGGAACAGATGGGTCCGCACCTGCTGGGCGTGGTCCTTCATCTTCGCCGTCCGCTCGTCCCCCTCGGGAAGCTCCTGCGCCTCGATGTAGGCAAGGAGCGGAACTTTCGAGTCGACGACGATGTTCTTCCCGGCCGGGAGCTTCACGATCATGTCGGCCCGGAATCGCCCATCCGGCCCCGTCTCCTGCTCGAGGAAGTCGCAATGGTCGACCATCCCGGCGATCTCGACGACGCGCCGGAGCTGCATCTCGCCCCATCGCCCGCGGACCTCGGGCTTGCGCAGCGATGTGACGAGGTTCCCCGTCTCCGCCTGCAACCTCTGGACTTCGCGCGTGAGGGTGGTGTAGGCCTCCTGCCGCCGCCCTTCAATTTCCTGCAGGCTCCCCTGGACCTTGTCCAGGGTCTCCCGGACCGGTCCCAATACGCCGCGGATCTCCTCGGCCCGCACCGCGAGGTGCTTCTCCGCCTCCTTCTGGATCGCGCCGAGCCGCTCGTGCGCCAGGGACAGGAAGCCCTCGGTGTTCGTCTTGAGGGCGTCCGCCGCGAGCGCCCGGAAAGAGTTGGACAACCGGAGCTCGGCCGCATCGAACGCGCGCTGCATTTCCGTGGCGCGGGCGTCGGCGGCGGCGGTCCGGGCCGCGCCCCGGGCGGCGGCCAGGATCCAGGCCACGGCGCCGCCCAGCGCGAGCCCCACCGCCAGCAGGATCCAGTCCATGGGCGGCTATGGTAGGGTTAACGGCCCTCCCATCTCCATCGAAAACCGTTAAGATGAATCCAATGGAAGACCGCGAGCTGTTCATCAACCGGGAGCTGAGCTGGCTCGAGTTCAACGCGCGGGTCCTCGAGGAGGCCCAGGACCCCTCCGTCTCCCTCCTGGAGCGCCTCAAGTTTCTCGCCATCTTCAGCGGGAATCTCGACGAGTTCTACATGGTCCGGGTCGCGGGGTTGAACAACCGGGAGCCGGGCGAAATCTCCAGCCCCGAGGCCAACGACGGTCTCGCGACCCGCGAGGTGCTCGAGGCCATCTCGAAACGCGTCCACGAGCTGGTCGGGGAACAGTACCGGGTCCTGCGCGAAGAGGTCCTGCCGGGCCTCGGCAAGGCCGGGCTGAAACTCGTGCCGGTGTCCGAGGTGAGCGCGGCTCACGCGACGGAACTCGAAACCTATTTCCAGCAGAAGGTGATGCCGGTCCTCACGCCGATGGCGATCGACCCGGCCCACCCCTTCCCGCACATCCAGAATCGCTCCCTCTACCTCGGCGTCTTCCTCAAGACCAAGACCCGGGGCAAGGTCCGGGCTCCGGAGACCTTCCTGGCCATCATCCCCGTCCCCCCGATTCTTCCGCGCTTCGTCCCCGTGACGTCGGGCGAGGGAGGCGACCAGTTCGTCCTGCTCGAGGAGCTGATCGGGTCCCACCTGGGACAGATCTTCCAGGGGTTCGCGGTCCAGGAGTACACGATCTTCCGGCTCACGCGCGACCAGGACTTCGAGCTGACCGACCAGGATTCCGAGGATCTCCTGAAGCAGATCCAGTCGGAGCTCTCGAAGCGGAAGCGGGGAGCGGCGGTGCGGCTGGAGATCGGCAAGGGGGTCTCGGAGGGGCTCTCCCGCGCCCTCACGGGATGGTTCGAGCTCGAGGCGAACGACGTGTTCGCGATCGAGGGGCCTCTGAATCTTGCCTCGTTCTGGACGTGGTGGGGACTCCCGGGTCACGCGTCGCTTCGGGACGATCCCGGCACGCCCCAGCCGCCGAAGCGCCTGCAGAAACACAAGGGGGACCTCTTCAGCCTGATCCGACAGGGCGACCTCCTCCTGCACCACCCTTTCGAAGGGTTCGAGACCGTCGTCGATTTCGTCCAGCAGGCCGCGAAGGACCCCGACGTGCTGGCCATCAAGCAGACCCTGTATCGCACGGGGCGCAACTCCCCCGTGGTGGCGGCGCTGTCGCACGCCGCGGAGCGGGACAAGCAGGTGACGGCGCTCGTGGAGCTGAAGGCCCGCTTCGACGAGGAGGCGAACATCGAATGGGCGCGCCAGCTGGAGCGCGTCGGCGCCCACGTCGTGTACGGCCTCGTGGGCCTCAAGACGCACTGCAAGGTGACCCTGGTCGTCCGCAACGACGGCGACCGGATCCGGCGCTACGTCCACCTCGGAACCGGGAACTACAACCCCGCGACGGCGAAGATGTACACCGACCTGGCGCTGATGACGTGCGACGACCGGATCGGCGAGGAGGTGGCGCTGCTCTTCAACATGATGACGGGGTATTCGCTCCCGCCCAAGTGGCAGAAGATCGCCGTGGCGCCCCACGGCCTGCGCGAGTGGGCCATCGAGAAGATCGAGCGTGAAATCGCCCACCGACAGGCGGGGCGCGACGCGCGCATCATCGCCAAGATGAACGCCCTGGTCGACGGGGCCGTGATCCGGGCCCTCTACCGCGCTTCGCAGGCCGGCGTCCCGATCGAGCTCATCGTCCGCGGCATCTGCTGCCTGCGGCCCGGGATCCCCGGCGTGAGCGAGACGATCCGGGTCCGCTCGATCGTGGGGCGCTACCTCGAACACAGCCGGATCTTCTACTTCGCCAACGGGGGGACCCCGGAGGTCTTCCTCGGAAGCGCCGATTGGATGCCGCGCAACTTCGACCGGCGCGTCGAGGTCGTCTTCCCCGTGGAGGAGCGCGCCCTGAAGCAGCGCCTCATCGACGAGATCCTGGCCGTGACGCTCCTCGACGACGCCAAGGCGCGCGTGCTGCGCCGGGACGGGACGTACGCACGGGTCGGAGGATCGCTGTCGAGCCAGCGGGTCTTCCAGGAACTGGCGCAGGGGGCGGAGCGGACCTTCCAGCTCCCGCCTCCCCCGGGCGAGCTGCCCCGGACGGACAGTTCGCGCCGCCGCGCGGCCACTCCTGAAGCCTGAACGCGGATCATGGATGACGGATTGTGGATTGTGGATGACCAGGCGGATGCGGTCTAACGCCCATCAATAATCCGCAATCCACAATCCGGGCTCACTCCATGCCCAGCTGCCACATCAGGAACGCGTAGGCATCCGCAAGGTCGTCGAGCTGCTTCGACAGGGGCTTGCCGGCGCCGTGGCCCGCCTTCTTCTCGCACCAGAAGAGGATCGGACGCCGCGACGTCGAGGCTTCCAGGAGCCGGGCGCACATCTTGCGCGCGTGCATCGGGTCCACGCGCGTGTCCCCCTCCGCCGTCCGGAGGAATACGGCGGGATAGGGCGTCCCGTCCTTCACCCGGTGGTAGGGCGAGTAGGCGTAAAGCCACTTGAAGTCCTCGGGCTTTTCCGGGTCGCCGTACTCCGGGATCCAGAGCCGGGCGAGCTGAAACCGGTGGAAGCGCACCATGTCGAGGAGGGGCACATCGCACACCACGGCCCGGAAGAGTTCGGGGCGCTGGGTGAGCGCCGCGCCGACGAGAAGCCCGCCGTTCGAGCCCCCCAGGATGGCCAGTCTCCCGGGCGAGGTCACCTTCTCCTTCACGAGCCATTCCGCCGCCGCGATGAAATCGTCGAAGGTGTTCTGCTTGTTCGCCAGCATCCCCGCCTGGTGCCACGCCTCGCCGTACTCGCCGCCGCCGCGCAGGTTGGGCATCGCGAAGACGCCGCCCTTTTCGAGCCACATCATGATGGCGGAGCTGAAGGAGGGCATCATTGAAATCCCGAAGCCGCCGTACCCGGTCAGGAGCGTAGCCTGGTTGCCGTCGCGCTGCATTCCCTTCCGGTGGACGAGGAACATCGGAATCGACGTGCCGTCCTTGGACGCGTACCGGATCTGGGAGGACTCGTACTGGGTTGTGTCGATCCCCTCCAGCCGCTCGAACTCCTTCAGCGTTCCGGAGGCCACGTCGAACCGGTACAGCGCGGGGGGCGAGAAAAACGTCCAGAAGTCGAAGGCCAGGGCCGTGCCCTCCGGGTCCGCCTGGATCTCGCCCAGGGTGCCGAGCCCCGGAAGCTCGACGTCGGCGCCGCCGGAACCATCGAGCGCCGTGGTGCGGAGGCGCGAAGTCGCGTCGCGGAGTTCGAGGATCGCGAGGCGGCCTCCGACGATCTCGAAGGAACTGATCGTCTGCTCCCCCTCCGGCACGATCTCCTTCCACTGCTCGGGGTCGGTCTCGGTCGGCGCGCACGACATGATCCGGAACCGGGGCGCCTTCCAGTTCGTGAGGAAGTAGAGGGTTCCATTGTGGATCATGGGAAAGAACTTGGCATCGATTCCGCGGACGACCGGGACCCAGCGGCCGCTCGCCTGGAGGTCCTTCGCGAAAATCTCGCTCTTCGACCATCCCTGGTGGACGTCGACGACCAGCCACCGGCCGTCGCGCGAGATGGAGACATTCGGCCAGTCCTCTTTGGCGCGGGCCTCGCCGAACACGAGGTGGTCCTCGTCGAGGCTCGTGCCGAGCTTGTGGAAGTAGACGCGTCGGTGGTACTTCTCGTCGTCCTTCGGCACGGTCCCCGGGGCGGGATAGGCCGTGTAGTAGAAGCCGGTCTGGTCCGGCCGCCACGCGACGGCGGCCGCGCGGGTCCGCGGGATCTCCACGCCCAGGTCTTTGCCGGTCTCCACTTCCTTTACCCGGAGGGTGCTCAGTTCATTGCCGCCTTCCGAGGTGCCATACGCGATCTTCGACCCGTCGGGCGAGGGGTACCACCAGTCCAGGGCGACGGTCCCGTCGGCCGAGAGCGTGTTGGGATCGACGATCCGCCGGGTGGCCCCGGCGAATCCGTCGCGGACGTAGAGAGCGGGCTGGTTCTCGATGCCGGTGCGTTTCAGAAAGAATACGCGCCCGCCGAAGACTCGGGGTTGGCGGAGCCGCCCGATCGACGCCAAGCTCTCGAGCCGGGCCCGCAGGACCGGGCGGGAGGGACGGGCGTCCAGCGTCCGCCGGGTGATCCCGTTCTGTCCTTCGGTCCACGCCTGCACGGCCGGGGCCGCGCTTGTTTCCAAGGCGCGGTAGGGATCCTGGACGGGCTCGCCGTGGATCGTCTCGACGAGGGGCTGCTTCTTGACGACGGGTGGGGGCGGGGCTCCGCCGCCCGGGGCGGCGCAACCGGCGAGAATGAGGAGCAGAAGGGCGCGGCGCATCGATGGCTCCGGTAATTGACCGGAACATCATGCCCGGGAGACCTGACACCCGCAAGGCTTTGACCGTGATGCGGGACCGTCATCAGACTTCAGACTTCCGACTTCGGTAGCCGACAGCTGACGGCTCCTGAAGTCTGAAGTCTGATTTCTGAAGTCTGTCTCAATTCACTGGCCACAGCACTTCTTGAATTTCTTGCCGCTCCCGCACGGGCAGGGATCGTTGCGGCCGATGGCCGGCGTGCCGCGGCGGACGGGCGGCGTGCGCGCGCCGCCCCCGGTCCGGCAGCGCGCGAGGTAGGCCGGACCGAGCGCCCGCACGAACGCGGCGCCTCCGGAGAGGCGGCCCTGCGCCTGGAGCGTCTCGAGAAACGTCGCGAGAATCTCGGGAGCCCGGGGTCGGACCTCCTCGGGCAGGTCGAGGGCGGGAATCCGGTCGAGCAGCGCGGCGCGGAACCCGGCCTCGCCGACGGTCTCCGGTCCCGACCCTTCCGCTTCGCAGGCCGCCCGAAGAAATTCCGCGGAGAGGGCGACGGCCGATTCTTTTTCAGCGGGAGAGAGCGCGCCGAACGCCGGCGTCTCGGCGAAATCGGCGGCCCACGTCTCGACCCGCTCGCGATCGTAAGTGGAAAGGTCCATGAAGGGCGCGCGATCGAAATCCCATCCGGGTTCGCGCATTCTCCTTATATCATCGCCGGCCGAAGCCATGATCGCGGAATCGGACGTCACGATGGATCCCCGCCTGCGGCGGCTGGGGGCCCGGCTGCTCCGGCAGGGCGCGCTTTACGACCGGCTGGCGCGGGCTCCGAGGAGCGAAGAGACCATTCACCGCCTGCGGGTCCTCACGCGCCGGATGAGGGCGGCCTGCACGCTGGCGCGCCGGATAGCCCCCGCCCCGGCCCTCCGCGACCTCGCGCGCGGACTCCGGAAAACGGGGCGGGCGCTCGGGGAGAGACGGGCCCTCGACGTGGCCGCCGCCGACTATGCCTTCCTGTCGGGGGGAAAAACCCATCCCCTGATCGAGCGCGCACGCATCGTCGCGGAAACAAAACTCCTGCGGCGTCTCCGGCCCCGCGATCGCGAGGCCGTGGTCGCCGCGACCCGGGGGGCCGCCCGCGCGATGGGATCGGCGGAGGCGGAACCCGGAGCGCTCGAGCGCTTCCTTCGCCGCCGGAAGGAGCGCCTCCGGAACGCCTCAGGGGCGGTGACCAAGGAGGAGCTGCACGTTCTACGGATCGAAGCGAAGAAGACGCGGTACGCCCTCGAGGCGGCGAGGGTGATGACCGGCGGACGAGCGGCGCCCGCCGAGAGGACTCTCAAGAGGCTCCAGCGCCAACTGGGCCGGATCCACGACCTGGAGGTGCTTCGAGCCCTCCTCCCCGCCCGGGACCCCGTCGCGGTCCGCGCCGCGGCGCAAGAGGCGTCGCTCCGGAACGGGGTCCGTCCCCTCGCCAATGCCCTGAACTCCGTCGCGCTGGTCCCGCGCGGGCGAAACGGCCGCACGCCATGAAACTCGGGGTGCTGGATATCGGGTCGAACTCGATCCACGTCGTGATCGCGGAGATCTCGGGGGAGACCCAGTTCGAGATCGTCGGCCGCGGGAAGGACATGACGCGGCTGGGCGACGAGACCCTCAAGACCGGCTGGCTCTCGCGCCGCAAGATGGAGGAGGGGATCGCCGTCGTCCAGAGGTTCGTCCAGCTCGCGCGCCACCGGGGCGTGCAGAAGATGCTCGCCTTCGCCACGGCCGCGATCCGCGAGGCGTCGAACGGCGGCGAGTTCGTGGACCGGATCCTGCGCCAGACCGGGCTCAAGGTCCGCACCATCACGGGGGACGAGGAGGCGAGGCTCATCTACCTCGCCGTGCGCCACTTCACCGACCTCTCGAACCGGCGCGCCCTCGTCGTGGACATCGGCGGCGGAAGCGTCGAGTTCATCGTCGGCTCGAACCAGGTCATGCTCGCCGAGCGGAGCCTGAAACTCGGCGGCGCCCGGCTGCGGGACCTGTTCATCACGGACCAGCCGGTACCCAAAGACGACCACGAGCGGATCCACCGCCACCTGGAGGAGACGATGGATCCCGCGCTCGCCGAGATGCGGGCCGCGGGATTCGAGCAGATCATCGCGACCTCGGGCACCGCCATCAACCTGGGGTCGATCATCCACGAGCGCCGGACGGGTCAGCCCCTGGCCAACCCGCTCGGCTTCACCTACACGGCGGAGGACCTGAAGGAGGTCCATCGCGACCTCGCCCGGTCCACCCGGCGGGAGCTCGAGGAAATCCCCGGGCTCGACCCGGAGCGTCGGGATCACCTGCTGCCGGGCGCGTGCCTCCTCCTCCATCTTCTGAAGAGCACCGGGAGGCGCGAGATCATTCTCAGCGACAAGGCGATCCGTGAAGGGGTCATCCTGGACTACCTTCAGAAGAACTCGCGCAAGATCCGTGCCGAGATCGAAATCCCCAACGTCCGGATGCGCTCGGTGGTCCAGCTGGCGGCGCGGTGCGAGTACGAGGCGCCCCATGCGCGCGCCGTGGCGAAGCTCGCGCTCCAGCTGTACGACGGAGTCCCGCTCCCCCCCGGCCTGCGCCCGAACGCGCGCGAGCTGCTCGAGTACGCCGCGCTCCTTCACGACGTCGGTTACCACGTCAGCTTTTCGAAACACCACAAGCACGCCTATTACCTGATCAAGAACGCGGAGCTGCCCGGATTTTCTCCCGAGGAGATCGAGATCATCGCGAGCGCCGCCCGCTACCACCGGAAGCGGCCCCCCAAGGCGAAGGACCTCGCGGGCGGGGGGCTCCAGGACCGGGACCGCCGCACCGTCGCGGCCCTGGCCGGGATCCTCCGCGTCGCGGACGCCCTCGACCGCAGCCATTTCGGCGTGGTCAGCGACGTCCGGATCTCCGGCGGGCGCAAGGGCCTGAAGATCCGGATCGTCTCCAAGGGCGATCCCGCCATGGAAATCTGGGCCGCCGAGCGCCGCAAGGGGTTTCTCGAGAAGGTCTGCGGCCGCCCCATCCAGATCGGCCCCGCCGGGGCGGCCGGGAAGAAGAGGGCCCGCGACCTGACCCGGTCCGGGTAGGATTTTCCGCTGTCCCAAAGAGAGACACAAATAATTCAGAATATTTTCCCAATTTCCCGAGAAAATACTGGCGCCGCGCGGGCCCCGAGGTACAGTGATCGCGCCGCTTCAGGAGGACCGTTCATGAGAAATCTGCTCCGCGCGATCGCGAGACTTCCCCGTCGCCGGCTGCGGCTCCTGATCCGGGCCAGCCGGATCGAGGCGGTCATCGCGCGGCTCGAGACCCGGTTGAAATCGGCGCGGAAGGAGAAGGCGTCCCTCGAGGCGAAGGAGGCGCGGCTCGAGCGCCGCGTCGCCGGCGCGGAACGGAAGCTGGCGTCGGTGCTCGAGGGAGCGGGAGTGTCGGGGCGCGGGCCCGGGCGTCCTCCGAAGCGTCGCGGTCCCGGCCGGCCGCCCAAGGCGCGGCGTCGCGGTCCCGGCCGGCCTCCGAAACGGCGCGGACCCGGGCGTCCTCCCAAGGCGGGCGCGAGCCGCCGACGTCGCCACCGCATCAATGAGAAGCCCCTGGCTCTGGCGCTGCGCGACGTCCTCTCCCAGAAGAACCAGCCCATGGCCGTCGCTGAACTGGCGGACCTCGTGCGCCAGCAGGGCTACAAGACCAAGAGCAAGCCCTCGATCTTCGCGATCACGGTAAGCCTGGCGCTCCGGAAGCACCCGGATCTGTTCGCCCGAACGGGGCGGAAATACCAGATGGCGAAATCCGCGGCCCCGTCGAATTGACCGGCGCGGGTTCACCGAAAGAAGTGCGGGAAAACTCCGGAGGCGCGCCTCAGGAGCGGCCGAGAATTTCGTCGACCACGAAGATCGCCCGCACGTCGTAGCCCTTCGACCGCAGTTCCGACCCGCCCCCCTCGATCCGGTCGACCAGGCAGTAGACGCGCTCCACCTTCGCCCCGGCCGCCTCGGCCTGCGCGATCGCCTCCTTCGCGGAGCCGCCGGTGGTCAACACGTCCTCGACGACCGCGACGCGCGTCCCGGCGAGGGGCGCCCCCTCGACGCGTTTCTGCGTCCCGTGGGCTTTCATCTCCTTCCGGACGAGGAAGGCCCGGACGGGCCGGCCTTCCTGGTGGGAGACGACGGCCACGCCGGCCGCGATGGGATCCGCCCCGAGCGTCAGCCCGCCGACGGCCTCGATGCCCGAACCCTTCATGTCCTCCACGATGAGGCGGCTCAGGAGGCACAGCCCCTCGGGGTCGAGCGTGACCAGGCGGCAATCGAGGTAGTAGGCGCTCGTCTTTCCGCTCGCGAGCGTGAAGGTCCCCCTCTTGAGGGCCTTTTCGCGGACGATTTCGAGGAGCCGGGCGCGCGCGCCCGCGGCTTCGAACGGCGCGGTCATGGGAGGGGACCATCGCACGCGCCGCGTCCGGTGTCAACGGTCGGGCGCCGTCCCCGTTCCGGGACAAATCGATTTGTTTTGACGGATTCCGATTCGCGGGTGGTACATTCGGGGCGATCCGTGCTTTCTCCCCCCGGGCCGTCTGGGACCGGGACGCGGCGGCGTTTGGAGCGGGAAGGAGGCGCCGCCGGGGAGGACGGATCGTGGCGGTCGCTGCGGGTGGGTGGCGGCTGCGGCTTCTGTTCCGATCTGCTATCGCGGACGGTTTGTGGGCCGTCTGCGGTGGCGCGCCTTCCCTTCAGGTTCCGTCCGGCCCTCCCGCGCCGCTGCTCCCGGCTCTGGCGCCACCTTACGGGGGGCGGTGCAGGATCATGCCCGCACCAGAGCGTCCGACCGAGCCGTCGGACGAGGAACTCGTCGCGCGCCTCGTCGCCGGGGACCGCTCGGCGGGCGATCTGCTCGTCCGCCGCCACTACAAGCTCGTGGCCAAGACCGTCCGCGACGTGGGGGCCGAGGAGCAGTCGGTCGAGGACATGGTGCAGGACATCTTCCTGCGCGCCTTCCGGAAGGCCTCCCGGTACCAGGCTTCGCTGGGCCGTTTCACGGCGTGGCTCGCCACGGTCGCGCGCCACGACGCCCTCAACCACCTCCGCCGGCGCCGCGCCGCGACCGTCAGTCTCGACGAGACCCTGCTGGCCGCGGGCACGACCTCCGAGGGGGGTTCCGAGGTGACGATCGCCCTCATGGAGGCGATCGGCAAGCTCAAGGAACCGGGACAGACCATCGCGCGCCTGCGGTTGCTTGAGGGAAAATCGTTCGCGCAGATCGGGCGGGCGACCAATCATCCCACCGAGACGGTGAAGACGATCTATTACCGGAACATCGTGAAACTGCGCAAAGCGATCCGGTAGGACGTCGGGCGAAAAGCGTCGGGACCCGGAATCGGCCCGCCAACCCCGCTCAGGGCTGGGCGGCCTTCGCGCCTCCCTGGCGCGCCTCGAACCGGAAGATGACCGCGCCGCGCACCGTCGCGAAATTCGCGACGGAGACCCACCGCTTGGCCTCGATCGTGACCGGCTTCCAGTCCGACCGGAGCGACGGCACCGCGTCCCCCTTGGCGTTCAGGAAAGCGACCCGCCACTCGAAGGTGACGGGGGCGTCCGACTTGTTGTTGAAGAGCCGGAGGGTGACTCCGAAGTGGTTGTCCGCGTCCTCGCGCGTCACGTGGTCCACCCACACGGCGCCGTCGAGGAAACTCTCGCCGGCCGCGGTGCTTCCCTCCGCGTACCCGACCGTCTTGGCGGGGTCCTTGCGCCGGCCGACGCCCAGCTCGGAGGTCCGCTCGATTTTCTCGAGCAGCTCCGCCGTCGTGGCGGTGTCCCCTTCCGGGCTGACCGCGGCGGCGGGATAGTCGCTGACGACGAGGCTCTCCTCGGGGGAGCTGCCGCATCCGGCGAGGATGAGCAGGCCGAGGGCGAGCGGGGCGGACAGTTTCATGGTCATGGCGGCTCCTTGCTGGACCCGCATACTAGGACGGGCCGGGGGTGCCGTCAAACTTCACAATTCCGTCAAGCGACCTTCACGCAGATCGTGGTGATGTCGTCCTCCTGGGGCAGGGGGCCGCAGAACCGGTCGAGCTCGAAGGCGATCGCGCCCAGGATGTACGCGGCGGGACGGTCGGCGTCCTGCTCGAGCACGGGGGTGCACCGGGCCAGGCCGAAGAGTTCGCCCTTGTCGTTCTTCGCCTCCTCGAGGCCGTCCGTGTAGAAGAGGATGACGTCGCCCGACTGGAGCTGGATCGTTTCCGACACCATGGCGCGGTCGAAGAGCGCCCCCGGAGCCATGCCGAGCATCATGCCGCCCGATTCGAGCTTCCCGTGGGGCGGGGTCCGAGCCCGGTTGTACAGGAGCGGCGGGTTGTGCCCCGCCCTCGCATAGATGAGGGTCCGCGCCACGGGATCGAACATTCCCAGGAAGGCCGTGACGAAGGTCTGGCGGTCGAGGTCCTTGTAGACGTCGAGGTTGGCCTGCTTCATCGCCTCCGCCGGGTCCATCAGCTCGCTGGCCCGGATGTTGAGCACCTTCTTGGTCATCCCCATGAGGATGCCGGCCTCGATGCCGTGACCGGCGACGTCGCCGATGGCGATCCCGATGCGCCCCTGACCCATGTCGATGAAGTCGTAGAAATCCCCGCTGACCCGCTGGGCCGGGCGGTAGGTGATGGCGATGTCGCAGCCGGGGATCTGGGGCGCCTTCGCCGGAAGGAGGCGCCGCTGCCGGTCCACGGCGATCTTCAGGCTCTGCTCGAGGGAGTCGGCGAGCTGCGCCTTGTCCTCGAGGACCTTCATCTTGGTCTCCATCGCGGACGCGAGGCTCTTGGAGGCGGAGTATTTCTCCGCGTTGACTTTCTTGAGCTTGGCCTCGAGCTCCGCCTGCGGCTTGAACCGCGGCATCTTCGGGTTGAAGCCGATGCAGCGCCTGTGGAGGTGCCGGTAGAGATTGTCGACGACCTGCTGGGGGATCGACACGCGGGAGACGATCTTCACTTCCTCGAGGACGTTGGCGCAGAACGGGCAGAGCCAGCAGGTCTCGCGGTCGACGAACTGCCAGAGCGGATTGGTGAAGAGGTTCTTGCGGAGCTCCTCGTACTCCACCTCGAGGCGCTCCACCTGCTGCTCGAGGGTGCGGGGGTCCGAAGGGAGCTCCTCGACGGTGGGGAAGCTCGCGATCCTCGCGTTGGGGGCGATCAGGGTGAGAAGGCTGCTGATCTTCTCGCCCGGGTTGACGAGGACGAGTCGCTGGTCGGTCGCCTTGAGCTTGTTCGCGGAGAAGTAAAGCTCCCGGACGAGCGGGGCCGCGATGCCGCTGAGGTTCGAGAGATCGAAGGCGAAGGAGCTTTTTTTCGAGAAGACTTTTCCCCTGAGGATTTCGAGCATGGAGTCGTCGTACAGGCCGCGAAGGGTGATGAGCATCCAGGGGCCGCGGGCCAGGGTGACCACTTCGTAGGTGGGGGTGCGGGCCAGGATGTTGTCGGCCGCCGGGAGGGGGCGGGGCTTGGGGGCCGAGGGGGGTCCGAAGGGCACGGGGAAATCCTCCGCCGGGATTCTAGGCTGGGCGCGGAGGTTTTGTCAAAGCGGCCTTTATTTGTTTCCGCCCCCGCCGCCTCCCCCTTCCTTGCCTTCCTCCTTGGGCGGGGCTTCGGTCTCGGGGACGAGCCGGGTGCGGACGGTCTGGGTGCACGAGGAGTGTCCCTTTTCGGCGGCGTGGGGGCAGGCGGTCTTGTGTCCGGCCGGTCCGTCGAAGCGCTCCCACGTGACACGGCAGCGGTACGTGACGGTCGCATTGGCCTGCAGGTCCGCCCTGTTGAGTTTCCACCATTTTTCCCAGTCGGCGGTGGTTTCCTCGTCGCCGCCCGTGATGGATTTCAGCGCGCGGTCGCAGGCGGCGCGCAACTTGGCTCCGCCCATTTCCCCGCCGCCGCCGCCGCCGAAGCGCCGCCCGCCGCCGCCGCCGAAGCCGCCGTTCTTGCGGCGCCAGTCGAGGAGGGGATCGACCGCGCCGGAGCTTCCGATGCGGCCGATGGCGTTGAAGGCCTCTTCGAGGACTTTCTTCCAGTCATCGTCGCTGGAGCGGTCAAGGAGCCTGACCAGGGGTGGCGAGGCCGATTCGTATCCCAGCTTCCCGAGGGCGCTGAAGATCGCCGCGAGGGCGACGGGGCGCTTCTCGTTGGGCGAGACGGCGGCGAGGAGGGAGTCGGCGGAAAGCGGGTGGTCCAGTTCCGCGATCTGGAGCGCCGCGTTGGCCGCGACGTCGGGGTTCGAGGCCCGGAGGTAGGAGACCATCGCCCGGATGACCTTCTCGTGGCGGACGCGGGAGATCTCCTTGAGGGCCGCGATCTGCGAGGACGGGAGGTCGGAAGCCATCGCCTTCTTGAACACGGCGAGAGCGGCTTCGGCCTCCTCGTCGGTGGCGGGGGCCGATTTCGCCGCCCCGGCGCCGGCCTTGGGATCCTGCTTGGGAGGTTCCTGCTTGGGAGGTTCCTGGAGCGCGGGGGCGCCGGCGGCCGCGAGAGACAGGACCGCGGGCAGAATGAGAGCGAGGAGGTAGCGCGACATGGGCAGCGTCTCCTTCGGCGAAGTCCGACCGTTGATCCCCGCTCCAACCCTGTTAACCCATTATGACAGTTCGGGTGGCGGGAATGTTCGAAAATATGGACGGAGGAATCGCTGCGGCTCGATCGCGATCCAGCCGATTCTGAGGTAGGATGTCCGTCATGACGGGCCCCGGGCGCGCCGTTCGAATAGCGCGCTGATCCTCCGCTCAGGGGCCCGTGGCTCAACGGTAGAGCAGGGGACTCATAATCCCTTGGTTCCCGGTTCGAATCCGGGCGGGCCCACTTCGACTCGCCGCAGCTTTGCCGTTGCGGCTCGCTCAGGGCAAGCACTTCCCGCGGTGGAAACTGGAAACATTTCGCGGTCCGAAATCGTATCGATGAAGTATCCTCTTGGAACCTGTCTGGAGATCGCCCATGAAACTCGGATCCTTCGCCGCGCTCGCCGTCGTGTTCGCCATCGCCCTCCCCGGCGTGGCCCAGGAAAAGGAAAAGAAGGAGAAGAAAACCCACGCCGGCCTTGAACGGCTCAAGAAGCTCACGGGCACTTGGACCGCCGAGACCAAGGAGATGGGCGCCACCACCGTCACCTACCGGGTGATCTCCGGCAACTCAACGGTCATGGAGACCATCATGCCGGGGACCGATCACGAGATGGTCACCATGTACCACGTCGACGGGGATGACCTCGTTCTCACCCACTACTGCGCCCTCGGCAACCAGCCCCGCATGAAGGCGCAGAAGGATTCCAAGGAAGGGACGCTCGACTTCCGCTGCACGGGCGGCTCCAACATGAAGTGCCCGACCGACGCCCACATGCACTCCCTGGTCCTGACGTTCGTGGACGCGGACCACATCAACCACGAGTGGGCGCTCATGAAAGACGGGAAAATCGACCATTCCGTGAAGTTCGAACTCGCCCGGAAGAAGGAATGAACTCCGGGGGTCACGCCCCGATGAATTTCGCGTAGACCGCCCGCGCCCGAGCGGGATCGTCGGTCCCCCGGATGATCGCCCGCCCGTCCGGGAAGAGGGTGACCTCGAAGCCCTCCGCCTCGAGCCGCAGTAGATACTCGTTCCGGGCGACTTTTCCCACGGCCGAGAGCCGGCGCTCGAGCGCCGCCAAATCCAGGGACGCCTCCGTCGCGGGCCGCACCTGCACCGCGTTCCGCCCGCAGAGCGCCGTCGCCGCCCCCGAGGCGCCGCCTTCCAGGAATTCGTACCGACCCTTGCCGCAGGCTACGCATTCCGGATTCCGCGCCATCCGGAACAGGTGGTGCCGGTTTCCCCAGATGTCCACCGTGAGGAGCCCTTCCGCCAGCGCCTCCCTCCGGCCGACGAGGATTTTCAGCGCCTCAGCCGCCTGCAGCGAGGCCACCACGCCCACCGCGGGCCCGATCACCCCCGCGGTGTCGCACGTCGGCACGCTCCCCGGCTCGGGCGGGTCGGGCACGAAGCACCGGAAGCACGCCGTTTCGCCGGGAAGCACGGCGAGGACCATCCCCTCCGCGGCCACGCACCCTCCGTAGACCCACGGCTTCTTCAGCTTCAGGCACGCATCGTTCAGGAGGAACCGCGTCTCGAAATTGTCCGTGCCGTCGAGCACGAGGTCGGCGTCCCCGATCAGCGACGCGACGTTCGAGGGATTCACGTCCACGACGCGGGCCTCGACGGCGATCTCGCCGTTGACGCGCGCCAGCTTTTCCGCGGCGGCCGCCGCCTTGGGAAGATTCCGGCGCACGTCCTCTTCGTCGAAGAGGACCTGCCGCTGGAGGTTGTTCAGCTCGACGAAGTCGCGGTCGCAGATCCGCAGCCGGCCCACCCCGGCCCGCGCGAGATGCTGCGCGAGATGGGACCCGAGCGCGCCGCACCCGACCAGGGTGACCCGGGCCGCGCCGAGCCGTTTCTGGCCCTCCGCCCCGAAGGGGGTGAAGAGCCGCTGTCGCGCGTAGCGGTCGGGTTCCATTCGTCGACCTCCATGGACATGGGCCGGGACGAGGTCCTCCGGCAGATCGGCGGAGGCCGTCCCCGGCGCGGGCCATCGCGACCCGGGTCCGAAACTATCAGGAGGCGCATTTCGGCGCCAGTGGGCGACGTTTTATTTTTTGTTGGCTTTCGCCCGGAAAAAGGTGGGATAATCCGCGTCTTGCCGCAGGGTGCGGCGAGCTAAGGTTGCAGTGGTTTCACTAACGGGGCCGGGCATGTACACGGACAAGCAGTTGACGTGCGTCGAGTGCGGGGCGGCGTTCACCTTCACGGCGGCCGAGCAGGAGCGTCACGCTCAGCTCGGGTTCACCAACGAACCCAAGCGGTGCGCCCCCTGCCGGGCGGCGAAGAAGGCCGCTTCGGGCAGCCGGGGCGGTGGTGGTGGCGGCGGCGGCGGCGGGAGCGGCGGAGGCGGAGGCGGAGGCATGGGCGGGGGCGGTCGGTCCGGCCCCAGGGAAATGTTCCCCGCCGTGTGCGCCCAGTGCGGCAAACAGACCCAGGTCCCGTTCAAGCCGCGCGGCGACCGGCCCGTTTACTGCAGCGACTGCTTCAGCTCCCGCCGGTAGCCGGTCCTCGGCTCCCGACTTTTCCGAACCCGGGACGCTCGCGCCGGGAGTCCGCCCGGACTCTGCCCGCGCGCCGGGCGTCGTATATACTCCAGTCTCGCCACGGAGGACTCATGCGCGCCGCACGCGTCTTCGCCCTCCTGCTCCTCGTCGGGCGCCCCGCCTCCGCGCAGGAGGTTCTCGAGGAGGATTGGAGCGTCATGACGATCATGGGGTCGCGCGTCGGCCACACCCACTCGCTGCGGACGCGCCGCGCCGGGCCGGACGGCGCCGCGGAGATCGAGACGCTCGAACAATCGCGCCTGGCCGTGAAGCGGATGGGCGCCGGGATCGAGATCAGCCAGGATGTCCGCCACGTCGAGACGCCGGACGGCCGCCCGCTCCGGTTCAGTTCCCGCATGATCATGTCCTCGACCCCCACGCTCACCGAGGGCGTCATCGAGAACGGCCGGCTCAAGCTGAAGACGACCTCCGGGGAGGTCACCAAGGAAACCGAGGTCGACTGGGACCCCGAGTGCCTCCTTTCCGAGGGGTCGCGCCTGCTCATGATCAAGAAGGGCTTCGCCCCGGGGACGAAGTACCGCTTCAAGACGTTCAGCGCCGACTTCGGCAAAGTCGACGAGGTGGAGGTCGAGGTGCTGGAGCCCGAAACCAAGACCGTTCTCGGCAAGGAACGGCGCCTGAACCGGGTTCAGGTGAAGACCTCCCTTCAGAAAGGCGTGGTCATGACGACCTGGCTCGACGAGAACGGCTCCGCCTGGGCCATGGAGTCCCCTCTCATGGGGTTGAAGCTGGCCGTCGAGCGCGCCACGCGGGAGGAGGCGCTGAAGTCGGCGCCGGCGGAGCTCCCGGAGATTTTCTTCAAGACGATGCCGCGGTCCGACGCCGCCCTGCCCCGGCCGCGTGAAATCACCGAGCTCCGCGCGCGCCTTGAACGGCCGGATGGCGGGCTCGCGGACTGGAAGCCGCCCGGGGGGACGCAGACCGTCGTCGCGCGCGACACGAAGTCGGTGACGTTGCGGATCGTGGCGCCGCCGCCGGGAACGCCGGCGGCCCAGCCGGTCGAGGACCATTCGGCCTTCCTCAAGTCCTCGCCCGCCGTCCAGTCGGACGATCCGGAAATCGTCGAGCAGGCGCGCCGGATCGTCGGCGAAGAGAAGGACCCGTACCGGAGGGCGAGCGCCCTCGCGGGCTGGGTCAACAAGCACATCAACAAGAAGAGCATGGACGTCGCGGCCGCGAGCGCGAAGGAGGTCCTGAAGGATCGGACCGGCGACTGTTCCGAGCACGCCGTCCTCCTGACGGCGCTCCTGCGGGCCGCCGGGATCCCCGCCAAGGTGTGTTCCGGCTACCTGTACGTGCGCGGGTCCTGGGGCGGCCACGCGTGGAGCAGCGCCTGGGTGGGACGCTGGGTCGACCTCGACGCGACCCTCGGCGACGGCGTCGCCGACGCCGCCCGCATCAAGTTCAGCGAGACGACGCTCGAGGACGTGGGAGCGACGATCGAAGGCATGACGGGCGCCGGTTTCATGCACGGCGACATGAAGATCGAACTCCAGGAGTACGCCCTCGACGGAAAAACGCACAAGGTGGAGCCGCCGGCGAAACCGACCGACGACACCTTCTCCGCGCCGCTGCTCGGCGTTTCCTTCGAGAAGCCCGCGGACTGGAAGTTCACGGCGCCCAAGGACCTTCCGCCCTTCATCCTCGCGGTCCTCGCGTCGCCCGACGGGAAGGCCGAGGTCCGGATCAGCTACATCGACCTTCCGTACGACCTGGCCCCGCTCGAAACCAGGAAGGCGGCGCGCAAGCTCGGCGGGGGTTCCAGCGGCGAGGCCGGCCGCCTCGCGGGCCTCGACACCTACGAGACCGATTCCAGGCTCTTCGTCCGGCTGAGTCCCGGTGAAATGCTGGTGATCGTCCTCAAGGACGAGGAGGCCGCGCGCCCGGCCCTCGAGCACATCAAGAAGACCCTGAAGATCAAACGATGACGCGCCTGGTCGCCGTCGAGGGGCCCCTGCGGGGGCGGACCTTCGAGATCGACGACGGTTCCACCGTCGGCCGCGCCGCTTCGTGCGCCGTGCGGATCGACGGCCGCCACATCTCCCGGATCCACGCGCGCTTCGTCCGGAGATCCGCCGGCTTCGCCATCCAGGACGCGGGCAGCCGCAACGGCATCTTCGTCAACGGCCAGCGCGTGGACGACAAGGAGCTGACGCGGGACGACGAGATCGAGATCGGCGAGCACCTCCTGGTGTTCGAACCGACGGCGGAGCGCGACTCCGCTTCGCGCTCCCGCCCCGGGGGCGCCACCCTCGTGACGGAGACGCTCGACGATCCGTTCGGGGAACCTCTTGAACCGGCTCGGACGGCGGCGACCCTCGACGCGGTTCGCGCTTTCCACGGGGCCGAGCCGGAAGAGAGGGCGGTCCGGCTCCTCCTCGACCGGCTCGTGAACGATCTTAGGGCCCGCCGGGGATTCGTGATGCTCGCGGACGACCGGGGCCGGCTGCAGCCGGCGGCGCGCCGGGCCCCGCCGGGGGACGACGAGATCCATCTCTCCAACGTCCTCTTCCACAAGGTGTGGAAGGAGCGGAAGTCGGTCCTCGCCTCGGACACCGCGCGCGGGGGCCCCTCGGCGGGGCGGGCCGTGGAAATCCTGGCGACCCCTCTGGCCGCGGCCGGCGACATCCTGGGCTTTATCTACCTCGACGCCCCGCCCCCGGCTTTCGGCCGGTCGGACCTGAGGTACGCGGCCTGGCTGGCCGCCTTCGGCGCGGGGGCCATCGCCACGGCGCGGCGGATGCGCCGGGCGCGCGAGGCGGTGGCCGCCTCCGCGGGCCGGCTCGCCGAGGGAGGCGAGCTGGTGACCTCCGGGGCGCTTGATGAAGCGGTCCGGCGGATCGAGCGCGCGGCGGCCGGCGACGCGCCGGTGCTTTTCACGGGTGAGGCGGGGACCGGGAAGGAGCGCGCGGCCCGGCGCCTTCACGCCCTGGGCCCGCGCGCCGTGGGTCCCTTCGTCTCCGTCCGGTGCGGAGCGGTATCCGCTTCCCTCGTCGAGGCTGCCCTGTTCGGGGCGGGAGGCCGCGTGGCGGAGGCGCGCGCCGGGACGCTGTTCGTGGACGGGATCGACGTCCTGCCGCCGCCCGTTCGGGAGCGGCTCCTCGTCCTGGTGGACGAGCCCTCGGTCGAGGAGGACGTGCGGGTCGTGGCCGGGTCGCCCAACGCGGCGGGGCTCCAGGGCCATTTCGGGGAGATCATCGACCTGCCCCCGCTGCGCGAGCGGCTCGGCGACCTGCCGGCGCTCCTGCACCATTTCCTGAGGACCCTCGGAGGACGGAGCGTGGGTTCGCTCGAGGACCACGTCGACCCCGCCGTCCTGCGCCGGTTGGAATCTCAATCCTGGCCCGGCAACGTCCGGGAGCTGCGGCTCGCCGTGGAGCGGATGCTCGCGGCGGCGGGAAGCGGACGCATCGACCCCTCGCATCTTCCCCATGAGCCGGAAGGCTCCGCGTCCTGACCGGCGGCCCAACCTTCAGGGGGAGATTTCTCCCGCCGCGGGGTTCGTGTATAATCCATGCGACCCTTGGATCGGTCCGGGGTCCTCTCTATGACTTTCCCACCACCACCACCGCCGCCGGGTCCGGTGACGCAGGCCACCGGCTTGTCCGCGCCTCCGAGGGCGGACCTGGGCGGGATCCTCCTGCGCATGGGTGCCGTCACCCCGGCGCAGCTCGACGAGTGCCTGAAGCTGCAGCAGTCGATGGCCGGCCAGCCCCACGTCCCGCGGATCGGCGAGCTCCTCCTGCACAAGGGCTACGCCACCAAGGAGTCGATCCAGAAGGCCCTCGCGGAGCAGAACAAGAAGGTCCTCCTCTGCCCGCGCTGCAACATCATGGTGACGGTCAACCTGAGGTCGGACGCCATCGGGTACAAGTGCGGCAAGTGCGAGACGATCCTCATCGAGCCCTCGCCCGATCGGGAGGACGACAGCATCGACTCGATGATCATCGTCCACAGCAGCCTTCCGGTACCGCCCGAGGTGCAGGAGGCCCGCAAGGACCCGACGAAGCGTTTCGGCAAGTACATCCTGCTGGGCGAGATCGGCCGGGGCGGCATCGGCACCATTTACCGCGCGTGGGACGTCTACCTGAACCAGTTCGTGGCCCTCAAGCGGATCAAGCCGCCGCCCATGGGGGCGGGACGCGGCGTCCGCCACACGCGCATCGCGAGCCTCCTCAACGAGGCTCACAACGCGATCCGGCTGCGCCACCCGAACATCGTGTCCGTCTACGACATCGGCCGCATCGAGGACGAGTACTACATCAGCATGGAGTTCCTCGACGGGCGGACGATGCTCGACGAGGTGCAGGAGTGCAAGAAGGCGGGCAAGGTTTCGCCCTTCCACGAGAACTCGCGGAAGTGGCTCGGCGTGCTCTACGAGACGGCCCAGGCGCTTCACTACGCCCACACGCGCCCGGCTCCATTGCTCCACTGCGACCTCAAGCCCGCCAACATCATGGTGACCAAGGACGGGCGGACCTGCATCCTCGACTTCGGCCTGGCGCGCCAGCTCGGCGAGATCAAGGCGGAGCAGGGGGTCGTCAGCGGCACGCCTTCGTACATGGCCCCGGAACAGGCGGCCGGGCGCAATGACCTCCTCGACCCCCGCACCGACGTGTACGGCCTGGGCGCGATCCTGTACGAACTGCTCGCGGGCCAGCCTCCCTACATCGGGGAGGTGATGGACGTGCTGAAGCGGGTGCAGGAGGAGAGGCCGAAGCCGCCGAGCGAACTGGCGTGGGGCCGGGACCCGGCGAGCGGTTCCTCGCGGCGGATGCTCCTCGTTCCGCCGGAGCTGGAGGCGCTCTGCATGCGGAGCCTCTCCAAGGAAGCGGCCAAGCGTCCGGCGAGCGCGCTGGTCTTCGCCGAGGAAATCGCGCACACGATCGGGGGCGGCAAGCGGTCGCTCCCCAAGCAGGCGGCGAGCTCCACGCTTCACACGGAATTGCAGTCAATCGCCGAATCCTTCGGCGCCCGCAAGGGCCGGCTGGTCCCGATCCTGCTCATGGCGTTCATGATGATCCTGGCGGCCTCGGCCACGGTGATCTTCTACTCGAAGTTCCGCGGCACCTACGAATCCGACGCCCCCGAACAGACCGCCCTGAAGTACCTCGCGGAGTTCCGCCCGGAGGAGGTCGACAAGCTGGGTCCCGATGTCCTGCGGCGTCCGGAGCTCAGCGAGGTCGTGCGGCGCCGGGACCAGATGGCGTCATTCAAGCAGCAACTTATGGACTACATCGAGGCGAAGAATCCCTTCATCTGGCGTCTGACGATCGGATCCCAGTCGGCGAGAAACGTCACGCTGCAGCGGGCCCGGGCGGACAGCGTCACCTTCGTCATCGGCCAGCAGCTGCCGGACAACGCTCCGTGGTCGCGCTTCGGTCCGACCGGCGTGCACGAGATGGCGAAGGAGTGGAAGCTCCTCAATTCCGCCGGGAACAAGTACGCCATGGCCCTCTACGCCCTGTCGGCCAACACCAAGGGGCTGGCCCGCGACCTGTTCAACAGCCTCCAGGGAACCCAGTTCGCCGGGCAGGCGGCCGAGTACCTCCGGCAGCTCGACCTGGAGAAATGACGATCTCCGGGCCGGGAAAACCGCGGCGGGGTTGATAGGCCATCGTATAATCCGGCTTTCATGGGCGATCCCTCCCTCCAGGACGCGGCGACCGGGCTGGGCAATCGGCGCGGCCTGCTCTCCGCCCTCCGCGACCGCATGCCGGCCCAGACGGGCGCCCTGATCCTGATCGATCTCGACGGCTTTCGAGCCTCCGTCGAAGGCCTTGACCGCAAACAGATCGACGCCCTGCTCATGGACATCGCCGGGCGGCTCCGCGAGGGGGCCGGGGCGGAGGCCCTCCTTTTCCGGTACGGCGGCGACGCCTTCGGTCTGCTGGTTCCGGAGGCGGATCGCGACAAGGGCGCCGCGGCGGCCGAGAATCTCCGCTCCTCCGTCGACCGCAAGCCCTTCATGTCCGGAACGCGCTACATCCCGATGACGGCCAGCGCGGCGGTCGCGACCTACCCCATGGATGGAAAGTCCCCGGCGGGAGTGATCGAGGCGGCCGAGAGGGCCCTGCTGGTCGCCAAGCAGCTGGGGCGGAACCGCATCGCGGTGGCGGGCCGGCTCGACCCCGCCGCGCTCGCCGAGATCGGCATCTTCCGCGGGCTCCCCTGCCCGATTCACATCGGGCGCGTCGCGGAGCAATCCCGCCTGCGCCAGCTCGCCACGGACGTCCGCAACGTCGGGCCGGCCGTCGCGGTCGTCACGGGCGGAGCCGGCGTCGGCAAGTCGCGCCTCCTCCAGGAGCTGGGGGTGTGGGCGCGGGCGGAGAAATACATCGTCCTCGCCGCGACCTGCCAGGAGTCGCGCGCGACGGCCCCCTATGCGACCCTCGCCGAGCAGATCGAAACGCACATGGCCTCGGACCGCGACAAGGTCCTGCAGGCCATGCAGCGCATCAGCCCGGCCCACCGCGCGGCGCTCGCCGTGGTCCTCCGCGACCTGCCGGTGGAGTGGACGACCGAAGCGACCGAGGCGGGCGTGGTCGGGAAGTTGATCTTCGAGGCCTTCGGGGCCCTGTTCGAGGAGCTGTCCCGGATCGGCCCGCTGCTCGTCCTGGCCGACGAGGTGGAGTTCGGGGACGCCGCCACCTTCGAGGTGTACCGCGCCGCGATCAGCCGGAAGCTTCCCATCCTCGTCGTCGTCGGCACCGATCGACCGGCCCCCGAGATGGAGCTGATGCCCTCGGGGTCCTTCTGGCGGGACTTCGGACCCGGGGCGTCGCGGATCAACCTCCAGGCGCTCCCGGCCGAGGACCTGCGGCAGATGGTCCGCGGCATCCTGCCGGACGCCGAGATCAGCAGCGAGTCCCTGGCGCGGCTCGTCGTGGCCGCCCAGGGGAATCCGCTCTACATCGAGGAAACGATCCGGTCGCTCCTCCTGCGGGGACGCCTCAAGCTGGCCGGGGGCCGGTGGTCGCTCGCCGAGCTGACGGCCGCCGACCTGTCGCGCGATCTCGCGGGCGCCATGCGCGCCGTCTCGGAGGCGCTGCCCTCCGGGGCCAATTCCCTCCTGACCCGCGCCGCGGTGATCGGCACGCGCGTCGACCCCGAGCTGCTGCAGGAGGTGCTCGGCGAGGGGGACATGGAGATGCTGGACCTCATCGACGAGGTCCGGCGGTCCCGGCTCCTTCTGCCCTCGGAGTCGGGCCAGGATCTCCTCTCCTTCCCGGCGGCCCACGCGCGTCGGGCCCGGCTGCAGACCTCGGACGCGACGGAGCGCCGCGAGATTCACGGCCGCGTCGGCGTGGTGCAGGAGGCGCGTCACGGCGGCGACGTCGACCACATCGCGGACGAGATCGCGTTCCACTACGGCCGCGCGGGGCAGGAGGCCAAGGCCAAGCAGTTCGACCAGATCGCGCAGAAGCGCGCGGCGCTCATCCAGCCGCCCCAGAAGCCCGGCGTCCGCCGGCCCACGCTTCCCCAGATCACGACGGCCCTGGCGGCCCCGGCGACCGAGCAGGCCCTGGCCCTCATGCGCCACTTCATGGCGGCCGTGAAGATCGGGAGGCTCTACCCGCAGTGGAGCCAGGTCGGGACCACGTTCCTCGCCCAGCTGCGGGGTTCGCTGGAGGCGCTCCTCACGGGAGGGCCCGGCCTCACCTTCGCCGTGACCACGAACGGCCCCGCCATCAACGGGGTCGTGACCGACGCCCCGGTGGCCGCCGACTTCGCCCGGCTCATCGAGGAGCGCCTCATCGAATCGATCACCATCCTGAACACCTTCGAATTCCCGCGGATCGAGACGCTCGTCCGCACCTTCGCGGAGCCCTTCGACCGGTCGCGGGTGTCGCCCGATTACTGGGACCGCTTCCTAGCCCGCGAGGCGATGGGGGCGATCGACATCGTCCAGAAGGCCTACCAGGCCCGAGAAACCGTGCGGCGGACGCGCGTCCAGCACGGGGACACGGCCGTGCCGCCCGAGGACATCGGCGCCGTGCGCGACGCGCTCCGCTTCGTGAAGGCCGCGGTGGACAACCTGAAGCGCTACCCGCCGGGCCATTCGCTGGTGGAGGAGACGACCGGCCAGAGCGTCCGCACTTTCCTCGAGCTCCTTCGCAAGGTGCCGGCCGTGACCATCGGGACCGCGGAAGGGGAGCTCGTCCTCAACGGACAGCCCGCGGACCGGAAGTTCTTCTCCGAGGCGGGGGCCTTCTTCACCAAGGAGATCGACCAGCGCAAGATCCAGAGCATCTCGGTGTGGCGCGGCCTGATGGAGGACGAAGTCCGCGCCCTCATCAGCTACTTTTCGCTGACGGCCGAGGAGGCCCTTCAGCCGGGGACGGGCGAGCGCCTGCTCACCCAGTTCACCCACGTCGCGTTCGGCTCCCGCGCCTACGAGCGGGCGACGGAGGAGGCCGGGGCGCCGCTCCACCCGCCGCCGAAGGCGGTGCGATCGGAACTCCGGGCCCGGGAGCACCTCTCCAAATCGGACGAGGAGTTCCTCACCCCCGACCTCGAGCGCCAGTTCCCCCTCCTCGTCGAGGCGCTGGCCTACGGGGCGGGGCGGACCCTGGCGGAGCAGCTCGTGGACCGGCTCGGGACCCACTTCCACCACCCGAGCCTCTCCCACCGCACGCGGGCCTTCAACCTGCTGACGCGGTCGATCGCCTTCGCCTCCCCCGGAACGCGCAAGCTGGCCGTGATGCGGTCCGCCGCGTCGCTCAAGATGCGCCTGTCGGAGGATACGGAGCCGCTGCACGTGCGGGCCGCGGTGAACCTCCTGCCCGTCTGGATCCCGGCCGCCGCCGCGTCGGGCTGCCTCGGCGAGCTGGCGGAGATCGCGGGTCGGACCCTGCGGAGGCGGGCCGACTCCCCGGCGACGCCGCCGGAGGTGGCGGCCGTCTGCGAATCGGCCCTCCAGCTCATCCCGCAGTCGCAGGCCTACGACGCGATCTGCGCCGCGGTCCGGAAGCCCGCCGAGGACGATCGCAACGCGGCCATCACGATCCTGCTTTCGGTCGGCGGCCCGACCGTGGAGAAGCTCGTCGAGATCCTGGCCGAGGAGTCGGACCTGCAGGTCCGGCGCGCGATCTCGCTCTCGCTCGCGCCGGCCTCGGAGCGGCTCTCGCCCGAGATCATCCGGCTTCTCCCGCCCGACGGCGAGCCGCAGCGGCTCGCCCGCGTGCTCATGGTGATCGAGCCGCTTCTGACGGGGACGGTGGCGGCCCACATCGCCACGCTGGCCGAGAAGTCGGGCCCGGACATCCGGGGAGTCATCCTCAAATCCGCCGAGCAGTGGCCCCGATCGGTGGCTTCGGGAGTCGTCCGCCGGCTCCTGGCCAGCCCGGCCCGGGATCTCCGCGACGCGGGGATCGAGGCGGCCACGCGGATGAAACTCGAGGCGGTCAAGGCGGAGATCGGCCGCATCCTCGAGGGGGCGCAGGACGAGCGGCTCATGGTCCTTTGCGCGGGATTCTTCCGGGAGGTGCCCAATCCCGCCGTCGTCGCGCTGCTGACGAAGATCGCCCAGACCCGTCCCAAGCTCTTCGGCCTCGTGAAAGGCTACGCGGCCGAGACCCGCGCGGCCGCCGTCCTGGCCCTGGCCGCCCAGGGGACCCGCCAGGCGGAGGAGGCCGTGACCGCGGCGGTGACCGATCCGAAGGTCAAGGCCCTCACGGAATCGAGGAAGAAGTAGGGAAGCCCCCGCCGGGCGGACGCCGTCCCTCCAGGATCGCGCCGTCCGGGCCGCGTTTTACATATTTCGAAAGTCATGAATTAGTAAATTTGTAAATGGGCGGGGCCCCGGGAAACGGGTGCGGATCCAGGAGGGCCCCCGCGCGATCAGGGCTTGCCGTTCACGCGCTCCCGCGCCGACCGGATGGCGGGCTCGAGGCGGCTCCCGTATGAGGAGTCGATGCTGACGGCTTTCTCGAAATCGCGAAGGGCATCGGCGTACCGGGCGAGCCGCAGCAGGATCTGTCCGCGATGCTCATAGACGGCGGCCGCTTCCGAGGCCAGCTGGACCGCCGCCTCCGCGGCCTCGAGGGCCTCGGTCCCCCGGTCCAGCGCTTCCAGCGCCCGGGCCCGCAGGAGGAGCGGCCACGCATCCCGGGGCTCCAGCTCGGAGGCCCGCTTGAAGAGCGGGAGCGCCTCTTCGGGCTCGCCCTTCCGGAGGCGCGCGAGACCTCCTCCGGCGGCCGCCAGGGCCGAGGAGGGCTCCAGGCCCGCCGCCGCGGCGAACGCCTCGCCGGCGCCGGCGAACCCGCCGCGCTCGATGAGAATCCGGCCCTTCACGAGCAGGGGGGCCGAGCGGTCGGGCGCGAGAGTCCGCGCCTCCTCCAGATCCGTGTCCGCCCCGGCCGCGTCGCCCCGCCTATGGCGGACCCACGCCCGGGCCAGTTTCGGTCCGGGATCGGCGGGCGCGTAGCGAATGGCGACGCCGAGGTCGGCGTCGGCCCCCGCCAGATCCTCGGCACCCAGGCGCGCCCAGCCGCGCAGCCGCCACGCGTCGGTGTCGGCGGGGAATTTCTCCAGGTACCGGTCGAGGACGGCCGCGGCCTCCGCCGGTTTCCCGTCGAGCCATCGCAGGGCCGCCTGGGCGAAATCGTCCCGCGCCGGGTCGCGGGCGACCAGGGACCAGACGCTCGTGAGATCGACGTGCGCGCGTTCCCGTTCCTCGGCATGCGCCGGTGACGACGGAATCCCGTCAGGCCTGAAGTCGACGAGGAGGCCTTCCATGACCCGGGCCAGCCGGACTCTCGCCCGATCGCAGAGGGCCGCCGTGAGATCCGGGGCCCGGGCCAGCGCGGCGGTGAGGTCCTCCTCCGCCGCCGGTCCCGCTCCGCGGAGCATGCGCGCCCGCGCCCTCAGGTGCAGCGCTTCTTCGTGGTTGGGCACAATCTTCAGCGCCTCGTCGAGGATTTTCTCGACGGCCGCGACCCGCTCGAGGATTCCCGCACCGTCGAGCCCCACCTGCCTCGGGATCATCTCGAGCATCGTCCGCGCCGACCCAACCTGGGGGGCCACCTGGCGCCGCTTCTCGTCCAGGGCGAGCTCGCGGATGAATTCATCCCTCTGCGAAGCGATGCGCTGCACGACCCACTGGTGGAACTGGGTCATTCCGGGGTCTTCGGGGCGAAGCCGGAGGGCGGCTTGCGCGTGGAGCAGCGCCTCCTGATATTTCCGCTCGTCGAAGCTGCGCTGGGCCTCCCCCCTGAGCCGCGAGAATTCCCGCGAGTCCCGCGACATGAGATACAGGACCAGGCTCCCGGACACCGCGAAGAGGGCCAGGGAGACCGCGGCGAGGGCGGTCGACTTGTTCTTGCGGATTCGCCGGAAGGCCCGGATGGGCCACGGCTGGGGCCGCGCCAGGATCGGCTCGCCGTCGAGGTAGCGGCGCAGGTCGTCCGCGAACTCTCCCGCGGTCGCGTACCGGAGCGCGGGGTCCTTGTCGATCGCCTTCAGGCAGATCGTCTGAAGGTCGGGATGGACGCGCTCGTTGAAGACGCGCGGGGGCGGGGGCTCCTCGGTCAGGATCTTGTGGAAGATTTCCACGCTGTTCTGGGCGACGTGAGGCGTGCGCCCGCAGAGGATCTCGTAGAGGATCACGCCGAGCGAATAGAGGTCGCTGCGCGGGCCGACGAGCCGCGTCTCCCCGCGGATCTGCTCCGGCGCCATGTAGTAGGGGGTCCCGAGGAAGCTCCCGTCGCGCGTCAGCATGGCGCGCTTGGGGTCGTCGAGGAACTTGGCGAGGCCGAAGTCCATGACGTGCGGCTCGCCGTTGAGGTCGATCATGATGTTCGCCGGCTTCAGGTCCCTGTGGACGATGCCCTGCTCGTGCGCGTGGTGGACGGCGCGGACCACCTTCTCGAGGCGCGCGATCATGTCGCGCACCTTGAATCCTCGGGCGAGGTGGGTCGTGAGGGGGTCGCCCTCGATGTAGTCCATCGCGAGGTAGTGCATCCCCGCTTCCTGGCCCGCGTCGTGGATCGCCACGATGTTCGGGTGGCGGAGGCGCGCCTCGGCCTGCGCCTCGCGCTTGAAACGGTCGAGCACTTCGGCGGAGGCCATCTCGGTCTCGCGCAGGATTTTCAGGGCGAAGACCGTGTTCAGGTCCCGGTGGGCCGCCTTGTAGACGATGCCCATCCCGCCGCGGCCCAGTTCCTCGAGGATGGCGTACCGGCCGAACTGCGTTCCCACCTCCGCGGCGCGTTTCGCCGTCGCGGCCCCCATCGGGCCGGCCGGAGCCCCCTCGGGCTCCACCTGCGGGATCGGCACCACCGTCCCGCACCGCCGGCACGCGAACTTGGCCCCGCGATCTTTCTCGTCGAATCGGTAGAAGGTGTCGCAACCGGGACAGCGCACGATGGAGCGCCGCTGGACTTTGAGGATCTCGAGGAACTGTCCCGTCTGGAGCCAGCCCTTCCGGAGCAGGATCTGTCCGAGCATCGCCGGGGAGCCGGAGCGCGAGAGGAGCGCCTGCTCCTCGAGCGCCTGGTTCACGTTTTCGGCCGCGACGAAGCCGAGGTCGAGCGCGATCTGCCCGAAGAGCCCGCCCCGGGCCGGGTCGGCGGCCACGATCCGGACCTGGCGGGTCTGGATGTCGAGGATCGCGGCGAGCCGCTTCGGGGTGATGTATCCCTTGTCGATGAGGATCTCGCCCAGCTTGCGCGGCGCGGTCGCCTGTTTCTGGAGCGAGACGCACTCCTCGACCTGCTGGGCCGAAACGAAGCCCTCGCGGACGGCCAGGGAGCCGAGGAGCCGGTCGTCGCCTCCGCGCGTGGCAGCGGGATCAGACACGGCGAACCTCCGATGTCGATGGCGGGCGGGGATCGGCAGGCGGGCCGTTCCCCCCTGCGGCCAAAGTATACCTGATGGGCCCGCGGCCGGGTGGCGCGCTCCCCTTTTCGCCCCTCGTGGGGTATAACGGAGGCCCATGGCGGACGCCCCCGAAAAGGATCTCGCCAAAGACGGACTGCTCGCGATCGCGCCGCGCGACCCGACCGGCCGCCCCACCCTCGGCGGAATCCCTCTCTACAAGAAACTCGGCCAGGGGGGGATGGGCGCGGTCTACCTGGGAAAACACCCGCGGCTCGGCGTCGAGGTCGCCGTCAAGATCCTCCCTTTTCACCTCGCCGACCAGGACCCCAACGCCATCGAGTATTTCATGCGGGAGGCGAACGTCGCCGCGCGGCTGAACCACCCGAGCCTGGTGCGCATCTTCGACGTCAACGTCGACGGCGATCCCAAGGCGGGCTCGGCGATCTGGTACCTGGTCATGGAGTTCGTCTCGGGCCTGACCGGGGGAAAGCTCATCCGCGAGCGCATGAAAGGCGGGAAGGGGCCCCTGTCGGAAGCGGACGCGCTCGATCTCCTGCTCACCGTGAGCGACGGCCTCGCCGCCGCCCACGAGGAGAATTTCGTCCACCGCGACATCAAGCCTGAGAACATCATCATCCCCCTCTCCCCCGAGGGCGAGCCGCAGTTCCGGAAAGCGAAGCTCATGGACCTCGGCCTCGCCAAGCTCCTGTCCGAGGAACGGTCCATCGGGTTGACGGGGACAAACGTGGCCATGGGGACGCCGGGCTACATGGCGCCCGAACAGGCGGAAAACGCGAAGGGGGCGGGCCCGCCCTCGGACGTCTTCGCGATGGGCGCGACGCTCTACACGCTCCTGACGGGATCGGCGCCGTTCACGGGGACCACCGTCCTTCACGTCCTGAAGAAGACGAGCGAAGAGCCCCATCCGCCCCTGCGGAACGTCAACCCCGCCGTGAGCCGGCCGACGGAGGTCCTCGTCGACACCTGCCTCGCCAAGCGACCCGAGGCGCGGTACGCGAGCGCGGGCGTGCTTCGCGAGGCGCTGAAGGCGTGCCGCCAATCCCTCGGCGGCGAGATTTCCACCGACCGGACGCTCGCCTCGCTCCAGAATCTCGCCTCGGTCGCCTCCACCGACCCGACGGTCCGGGCGCCCTCCCCGTCGATCCTCCCTTCGGCCTCCCCCCGGACCGGCGTGACGGCGAAGACGCCCGAGCCCGAGGTGGCGGCCCCGTCCGTACCGGCGCCGGCTCCCGCGGCACCCTCCTCGCCGGGTCCGGCGCGGAGATCGAAGGCGCCGCTTCTCGTCGCCGCGGCGGCGGTCGCCCTCCTGGCCGCGGCCGGAATCGGAGCCTTCATCGTTTTCCGGCCCGGCGGGAGAGGATCCTCCGAGAAGACCGACCCCGGGAAAAAAGAAATCCCCCCCGACGCGGCCGGCGCCGAATTCGCCCAGGCCATGCGTGACGCGGAAGGCGCCCTCAACGATGAGGACTACGCGAAGGCGGAAGCGCTGTACAAGGAGGCGCGTCACCTCAGGCCCCAGTCCTCGGAGGCCGAGGAGGGAGAGCGCCGGGCCCGCCAGCTCACGGAGCAGGCTTCGTCGGTCGCCACCGCCGTGGGCGACGCCGAAGCGCTCGCCGTGTCGAAGGATTACGCTTCCGCATGGCAGAAACTCCGGACGGCCATCGACCGCCACCCCGACGCGATCACCCTCCGAACCGCGTCGGCGAAGCTGGCCCTCGACCACGGGACGTACGCCTGGCTCGGCCTCGCCCTCAACGACGCCAACGTCGCCCTCCGGCTGGCGGGCCCGAAGCGCAAGCCCGCGGCGACCCAGCTGCGCGACAAGCTGGAGGCGAAGAAGAAATCGGCGGAAGCGGCGGGCGGAGTGCTTCCCCAGATCCAGCTCGCGATCGACCGCGGCGATTGGGACGCCGCGGAAAAGCTGCTCGACCAGGTCGAACCCGCGGAGCGAGGCGCATTCACGCGCGCGATCGAGCAGGGCCGGAAGTGGCAGGCGGCCATGGCGCGGGGAAAAAAGGCGGAGGAGTCGCGCCAGTGGCCCGAGGCGCTCGCGGCGTACCACGAGGCGCTCTTGTTGAAGTCCGACCCCGCGACGGACGAGGCCATCCGGCGCGCCGAACAGGAAGTCAAGTCGCAGTACGGAGCGGAGTGCGACGGGGCCCTGCACGAGGCCAAGGGCGGTCGCTTCGACGAGGCGCGGCGCCACCTGGCGGCCGCCGAACAGCTGACGCCCTCCGGCCTGCGCCACAACAAGCTCAAGGACGAGATCCAGTTCCTGGAGCACCTCGCGGAGGCGCGCAAGCTCCGCCGGGACGGGAAGAACGCCGACGCCCTCGCGGCCGCGCGGAGGGCGCTCGCGCTCCGCGGCGATTCGCCCGAGGCCCGGACGCTCGTCGAGGAGCTTGGACGCGAAGGCCCGCTCGCCGGGGCGAAGGCGGCGCTGGCCGGCGGCGACCGCGCGACGGCCGCGCGGCTCGCGCGCGCCGCGGCCGCGGACAACCCCGCGGCCCCCGAGCTGAAAGACCTCGAGCGGGAGCTGTGGCCCGACCTGTTCGCTGAAAAGGCCAAGTCCCCGGCGGCCGGGCCCGTTGACGACCTGGCCGCCGCCTCCGACGGGCGAATCGTCGGCACGGGGGG
>DASXTT010000114.1:0-16612 GCA_036505255.1 Planctomycetota bacterium
CTGCATGCCGTTCTCGGGCTCGAAGGCGAGACGCGACGCGAAACCCTTCCACATCGCGCACGAGAGCTGGGCCTCCTCGTCCTTGAGCGTGAAGTAGTGATGGCCCGAGGGGTAGGTCTTGAAGTTGGAAATCTCGCCCGCGACCCAGACGTAGCGGAGGTTGTCCTCGAGGATCTTCTTGATCCTTCGAGTAAGCTCGGAAACGGAGAGCGCTTTCCGTTCCTCGGGGAAGGAGAGCTCGGCGGGCAATCCCATGACGTGAGTCTAGCGGAAAACAGTCCGGAGTCGAGAGGCTGGAACTGGAAGCGAAAGCCTATGAAGGACGACAAATACCCGGTATCATCCGTATTCATTCTCTGGAGAACCCCCTCATGCATGTGACCGCGGCGCTCGCCCTCGGGGGACTGTTCGTCCTCGCCCAGGAAGGAGCCAAGTCCGGGTCGAAGGACTTCGGCAAGACCTTCATCGTGAAAGTGCAGGCGAAGACCCGGTGGTCCACGAGCTTCCGCCAGGCGGATTTCGACCGCGAGCTCAAGAAACACGCGGACGAACTGCGCTTCATCAAGCGCGAGGCGATCGAGGAGGACAAGGCGGGATGGGACCAGTGGACCTTCGAGGCGGCGGAAAGCTGGAAGCTCGAGCTGGACGTCATCCAGCTGATCTTCGGGCGTCACATCATCCTCCGCCGCTACGACATCGAGATCGAGGGATCGGTGAAGGCCGACGCGCAGCGGACGTACTGGCTCACCCACGAGCCCACCGGTAAGCGGTACCGCCTCTCCAACCGCCCGAAGCTCCCCAAGGAAACGGAGGTCCCTCCGGACTTCCGCTCCAAGATCGACGCGGCCGTGAAGGAAGGGAAGAAGATCTTCCGCGTGACCGGGGAGATCATCCTCAATCCGACGCCCGCCATCCTCCTCAACTCGGCGGAGGTGATCGAGGAGGAGAAGAAGTGATCCGGGCCCTCCTCCTGGCGGGCCTCCTCCTCGCGTCGCAGGATCCGGGAAAGGATCCTTCCGAGGATCCGAATCCCCCTCCGGCCATCTACACCGTGATCGTCACGGCGAAATCTCAGGGACTCCACGACAAGGACGCCTTCACCGGTTTCAAGGACCGCCTCAAGAAGGCGATGCCCCACCTCCAGTTCCTGAAATGCCTGGCGGTGTCCGGGCCCCGGGATGCCCTGGAGGACTGGAGAATCACCGGCGACGCCCGGGTCAGATTCGATCCCGCCAAGCTGAGGCAGGTCTTTCTCGACATCAAGATTCAGAAGATGGAGATCGAGGCCGAGGGGGAGGCGGTGACGGCGGAAGGGAAACTCGAGCTCGTTTGCCACTATTCGGGCTGGAGGGTCGCGCTCCAGCCGCGGAAGAAGCGCGAGGGGGAGAAAAAGCCGCCCGAAAATCTCCTGGACGAGATGCGCCGCCGGATGTCGGAGAAGGAAACGCACTTCTGCGTCCGGGGGGACATCGTCGCGACCTCCACGGGGTACGCGATCGAGGTGGAGGAGTGCCGCACGGTACCGCCTCCGAAGCCGGAAAAAAAGAAGGCGCCGGGGGAGTAGCCTACCGGATGGGCGGCGCCGGGATCGGCGCCTGCTGGGTAAGGACCACCCGTTTCACCTCGAGGGCGCGGCCGGTCTCGGAGTCGATCGTCGCCAGCGCCCCGCAGATCCGCACGTCCCCGGTCGCCACCTCGAAGTAGGCGGGCATGCCCGTCGTCATGCGGTGCAGGACGCGGTCGATGCGCCGGCCGATGACGCTCTCGTAGGGGCCGGTCATCCCGCAGTCGGTGATGTAGGCGGTGCCCTGCGGGAGGACGCGCTCATCGGCGGTCTGGATGTGCGTGTGGGTCCCGAACACGAAGCTGGCGCGCCCGTCCGTGTGCCACCCCATCGCGACCTTCTCGCTCGTCGCCTCGCAGTGCATGTCGATGACGATGATGGGGGTCTGCGCCTTCAGCTCGGCGATGCAGGCGTCGGCCGTCTTGAACGGATTCGCGGCGGGAGTGTTCATGAAGACGTTGCCCTGGAGGTGGATGACGCCGACTTTCAGCCCGTCCGCCTCGATCACCGCCGCGCCCCGGCCCGGCTGCTCGGCGGGGTAGTTGGCCGGCCGCAGGATCGCCGGCGTCTTGTCCATGTAGGGGATGATTTCCTTCTTGGCCCAGACGTGGTCGCCGCAGGTGATCGCGTTCACGCCCGACCGGAAGAGCTCGTCGGCCTCCTCCGGCAGGATGCCGCTGCCGCCCGCGATGTTCTCGGCGTTGGCGACGACGAAATGGACGCCCTCCTCGCGGCGGTAAGAGGGGAGGCGTTCCCGAACGAGGGCGCGACCCGGCCGGCCGACAATGTCGCCGATGGCCAGGATCTTGACCCTCATGCCGGTTTACCGGAACAGCGGCGGAAGCTGGGCGAGCCCGCCGTCTTTCTCGGGCCGGGGGCCCATGGCGTGATGGTGGCTGTCGACGAGGTAGTACACGAGCACCACGATCGCCGCGACCAGGACGATGAACAGCAGCGCCCCGGCGGCGTCTCCGCCCTCGAAGGAAGCCGCCTCAGGCGACTTCGCCTCCAGGGCGGCGTACTTCCCGACCTCGGCCTTGGAGGCCTTCTCGCCCTGGGCCCAGGACGACTTCGGGAGCGCCGCCAGAACCATCACCACGCACATCGCCTGCGCGATCCGTTTCATGTTCAGGGTTCCTAATCGGTGTCGAAGGCCACCACCAGCGCCCGGCCGGCGGGATCCCATTCGCCCAGAAAGCCGGCCAGCCCATTCTCCCGCCATCCGCGGGCGGGGTCAAGAGTGACGACCCGCTGATCCACGGCGTGGTAGGCCACGACGACCTCGAAATGGGTCGAGGGCCCCAGGGCGCCGGGCTTCACGAGCCCGACGATCGACGGCCGTCCCTGCGCCAGCTGCTCGATCAGATGCTCGACCTTCCCGGAAACGACGAAGGCCCGGAGCCGCTGCGCCTCGAGGAGCTTCTTAAGATCCCCGGCCTTGTAGCCGCGGGCGGGATCCTCCGGGAGGCCGGCGACGAGCGTTTCGAATGGGACGCCGCGTCCCCAATGGTCGAGGATCATCGCCACGGCGGCGGCGCCGCAATCGCGTTCGGATTTCTGGAGAATGAGCGGGACGTCGCCGGCCCGGAGCCATCGCGGATCCCGGGAGAATTCCGCGGGGTCGAAGTCCCGCGCGGAGCCCAGGTAGCCGCACCCCGCCGACGCGACGGCCGCGAGGAGAAGCGGGACCGACCGCATCAACGGGCGTACTCGATGACCCGCGTCTCCCGCAGGACGGTCACCTTGATCTCCCCCGGGTAGGTCATCTGCTGCTCGATGGTCTTGGCGATGTCCCGCGCGACGGAGAGCGCCTGGCTGTCGTTGATCTTGTCGCTGTCGACGAGAACCCGCACCTCGCGACCCGCCTGGATCGCGTAGGCTCCGGTCACCCCCGGCATGCCCTTGGCGATCGTCTCGAGCTGCTCCAGGCGCTTCACGTAGCGATCGAGATTCTCGCTCCGCGCGCCGGGCCTCGACGCGCTGATCGCGTCCGCCGCCGCCGCGATGACCGTGTAGGGGAATTTGGCGTCCGCGTCGTTGTGGTGGTTCGCCGCGGCGTCGACGACCTCCTTGGCCTCGTCGAACCGCTTGAGCAGCTCGCCGCCGATGACGGGATGGGATCCCTCGAACTCCTGGTCGACCGCCTTGCCGATGTCGTGGAAGATGCCGCAGCGCTTCGCGAGCTTGGCGTCCATCTTGAGCTCGGCCGCCATGACCGAGCAGAGGTGGGCGACCTCCCGCACGTGCTGAAGGACGTTCTGGCCGTAGCTGGTCCGGTACTTGAGCCGACCGAGAAGCGTGACGAGCTTCGGGTGGACGTTCTGCAGGTCCATCTCGTAGAGGAACTGCTTGCCCACCTCCATGATGTGCTGCTCCATCTCCCGCTTGTTCTGCTCGACGATCTCCTCGATCCGGGTGGGGTGGATCCGGCCGTCGAGAAGGAGCTTCTCCATCGACCGGCGGGCCATTTCGCGCCGCACGCCGTCGAAGGCCGAAAGAACGATGACTCCCGGCGTGTCGTCGACCACGACGTCGACGCCCGTGGCCCGCTCGAAAGCGCGGATGTTGCGCCCCTCACGGCCGATGATCCGTCCCTTCATGTCCTCGCTGGGGAGGTCGACCACGCTGACGACGCTGTCCGCGGTGTGCGAGGCGGCGAAGCGCTGGATCGCCATCGTGATCACGCGCTTCGCCTCGATTTCCGCCCCTTCCTTGGCGGCGTCGAGGCGCTTGCGGATGAGCTCCGACTTGTCCCGCTCCAGCTCCGGCTCCAGCTTGTCCATGAGGAGCTTGACGGCCTCCTCGCGCGAGAGCCCGGCGACCTGGTGGAGGGTCTTCTTCACCTCCTCGAGCGTCCGGGAGACTTCCTGCTCCCGCTCCGTCGCCTCGCGGTCCTTGCGCTCGAGGTCCTTGGCGCGCGCATCGACCGTCCGCTCCCGGGTCATGAGGCTCTCGGCGCGCTTCTCGATGACGTCTTCCTTCTTGACCAGGCGGTTCTCGAACTCCTTGAGCTCGCGCCGCTCCTCGCGGACGATCTTGTCCCCCTCGTCCTTGACCCGGACCGCCTGGGCCCGGGCCTCGACGACGACCTTCTCGGCCTGGAGGCGGGCCTCTTCGAGGAGGTCCTCGGACTTGCGGAAGGTGGTCTTGTTGAGCCGGCTGAAGTAGAGGAAGCAGATGCCGAAGCCCGCGGCGAGACCGAGGACACCGGCCGCTACGTAGTAGAAAATCATGGCTTGCGCTCCCGAAAAGGGGAGGCGCTCGCCCGGGGTGGCGCCGCGGAACAGGAACGGACCGGAGCTTCCGACTAAACGATCCTCGTCCGCGTCGTTTCGTCGATCAACACTCGCACAACGAACAAGCCCGCGGCCCCTGAAGACCGCGGCGTGGAAGGCTTTCGGATGATCGCCGCGTCACACCCGGCGTATGCGCCCATCTATCGTGAACCCTTCGCTCTGAGTCAACCTTCTGCAAAGGGGGACCGAAGGCCATGTTAGGGACGACGAAAGGGGGTGTCAATACCCGAAGACAGCGGTTCCGGGTCGCCGGTCGAGGGTCGAGGGTCGGGGAGGGAGGTCACGGGTAACGGGTCGGCTGTCTCGGGTCGAGGAAATCCAATTCCCGACACGTGACCGACGACCCGCGACGCGTGACTCTTCGGACTTCGACCCAAGACACTCGACTCTCGACGCGCGACTCGGAGGCCCTGAATCCCATTCTCCGCAATGTTTGCTTGACCCCCGGCGTCTGGTCATATAACGTTGCGTCGAACGTGGAGCGGGCTGGCGGCGATCGACGGGAACGAGAGCCTTCAGATGCCCGATCCGCGCACAGTTACCGGCCCGGCTTCCGGCGAAAATCCTCCGGTCATGCCTAAAGTTATCGTGCAATTCGGGGGCCAGGAATGGCCGATCGACCTCCGCGAGGGGGTTAATGTCGTCGGCCGATCCCCCCAGGCCGCGGTCCCCATCAAAGACCCCAGCATGTCGCGCGAGCACTGCGACATCCTGGTCGAGGGGGGAGTGGCCACCGTCGTCGACCGGGGGAGCATGAACGGCACCCTTATCAACGGCGTCCGCATGGACCGCAAGGTCCTGTCGGCGGGGGACCGCATCCAGATCGGGAAGGTCACCCTTTTCTTCGAACAGAAGCAGGAGGGCGGTCCCGCCCCGGCCGCTCCCAAGGCCGCCGAGGCCACTCCGGAGGGAGTCGAGGATTATTCCTTCTGGCAGCGCGAGAGCGGCGGATTGGTTTCCGCGATCGTCGCGCTCGTCGTCCTCGGAGTGATCGCCGCGGGGGCCGTCTATCTCTTCCGGACGTTCGCCAAGGCCGGAACGATTCCCGTCGACGCGGACAACCTCATCGGCGCCGCCGGCCGCTTCGATCCCGGCCCGGAGGGACACGTCCTCGGGTGGGGCCTCAAGCCCGGCCTTTCAAGCCGCCTTTCAGTCGTGGAAGGGTCGGCCAAGGAGGGCAAGACCTGTCTCCAGCTCGAAAAGAGTGTCGGGTCCGCCGATTTGCTCGCCGAGATCCTGTACCAGGATCCCCTGGACGTCCCTTCGGGGGGCGCGGTGGAGCTCTCCTCCTGGATCCGCTCCGACGCCGCCAGCGTATCGGTCGGACTGAAGGTGACCTGGCTCGCGACTCGGAAAGGTCCCGTGGTGATGGAGGAGGCCGCGGAGCCCGCGGCCTGGACCTCCTCCTGGACGCAGGCTTCGCAGACGTTCACTCCTCCGCCCGGCGCGACGGCGTTCCAGCCGGCCTTCATCGTCACGGGCCGCGGCGGACGCGTTTTCTTCGATGACGTCCGGGTGCGAGCCCGGCCGGCGACCGCACCCGTCAAGCCGGTGGAACTGGGCGTCTACTCGACGACGGCCGTCTCGTCGGGAATCCTGGGAGTGAACCGGGGGGCGAGCCGGATCCTCCACAACGTCCAGATTTTCCTGGCGAGCGACAAGGAAGGCACGATGTACCAGGTGGCCGCCCGGGGCGGGCGGATATCCGCCGACCCCGCGGCCAGGACGCTCACGGCCTCCGGCCGGCTCGACAGCCCCGCGGACCTGCGCCCCGTGGATTTCGAGCTGGAAGCGCGCGGCGTCGCGAACGGCCTGCTGCTCGGGTGCCGGCTACGGGGGGATCCCCTCAAGCAAGTCGACCGGATCGGCATTTCCCTCCTCCTGATCGGAGGGGACATCAAGGGCGACTACTCCAGCCCGGTTTCGCGCCTGCTTTTCCGGGGGGAGGCCGGGGATTTCATCCTCGAAATCGCGGACGGCCTCATGCGCGTCTCCGGCGAGCGACTGCCGGGGACGCGTCGCGTCAAGCTGGAAATCCCCCTCCAGAGGGGCGTCGCGGAGGCGGCCTTCAGCTTCGTCCTGAGGCCGGGAGGCGGCGCCTCCGCCGATCCAAGGGCGGAAGCGCGGAAGGCGGAATCGGAGGGGCGGATGACCGACGCGGTCGCCGCCCTCAAGGAGCTCCTCGCCGTAACGCGCGAGGAGCCGAAGAAGGACGACCTCCTTCGCGAGCTGCGGCGGCTGGAGGAGATCGAGGAGTCGGACTGGAAGGCCGTCCAGGGACTGGTTTTCCGCGCGGAGCTCGTCGGCCTCAAGCCGTACTTCGAGGAGGCGCTCCTCAAGCTCGACCAGTACGAGCGGCGCTGGCCGGGAGGACGCCATATGACCGCCGCCCGGGCGGAGCGTCCCAGGCTCATGGCCGGCATGGCCGCGGCGGCCGCGGACCGTGAGACCGAACGGGCGGCCCGCCTGTTGAAGCGCGCAAGGGAGCACGCCGCCGAGGGCCAGAAAGTCCTCGCCCGGGAACTGGCCGAGGCGGTCCGCAAGCATTACCCCTCGTCGCCGGCGGCGGCCGAGGCGGCGGAGTTTCTGAAAACTCTGGGATCGGAATAGGGCCATGGGTTTCGGAATCGATATCGGGACTTCCGGACTGAAGGTGGTCCGCCTGCACCGGACCCTCCGGGGCTTCCGGCTCATCGGCGCCGCGCGGACCACCCTGCCTACGGACGCGGACCGGAAGTCGGCGGTACCCCAGGCGCTCCGCCAGATCCTGGCGCGGACCAATCCCGGCCTGGGCGTGGTGGGTCTCGGCGGACGGGACGTCAATCTCCAGATCGTCCAGCAGCCCGCGATGCCCGCGGTCAACTACCGGGCGATGATGGGCTACGAGATGGAGCAGCGCCGCGGCAGCGAGGGGACCCTGTACGGGGACTTCGCCACGCTGCGCGAGCCCGACCCGTACAATCCCGGCTACCTCGCGATGGCGGGGATCGCCAAGTGCGACTACGTGGACCAGCGGATCGCCATGGCGGCGGGTGCCGGGATCGACGTGCGCGACGCGATCCCGACCCCCTTCGCGCTCTTCACGGCCTACCGCCACGCGTACGGCGTCGAGAACGGCATCGTGATGCTTCTCGACATCGGGGCGGACAATTCGGACCTCGCCCTGGTCCGGGGCGGCCGGCTCATCTTCTGCCGCAACGTCGCGGCGGGCGCGCGGGTGATCGATTCCGGCATCGCCCGCCTCGGCGGGCTCTCCGCGGAGGAGGCGGAATCGCGCAAGATCCAGTTCGCGAACCTCGGGGCCTCCGCCGAGGACGCCGATCCCCGCGAGGACGAGATCCGGCCCGCGGTGCGGTCGGGCGCCAGCCAGATCGCGGGCACGATCCAGTCGACCATCGCCTTCGCGCGGACCCAGCTCGGCGAGAAGGACCTGACCGTCGACAAGCTCTACGTGTCCGGCGGCGGGGCGCGCCTGCGGGGCCTGCCCGAGTACCTCCAGAGCGCGCTCAAGCTTCCGGTCGAGACGCTCGATCCGTTCCGGGGCATCGACCTGGGGAAGTTCTCGAAGGAGCGCGAGCTCGCCGCGAGGCCGACCGACCTCGCCGCCGCCATCGGTCTCGCCCAGATTTCCGTGGACGCGAAGTCGGCGGCCGCGGCTCTCTCGATTCTTCCGGACAAGATCGTGGCCCGCCGGAATTTCTTCCGGGGTCCCGCCTTCCTCGTGGCGGCCGGGATCCTCCTCGCCGTGGCCGTGATCGCCGTCACGACCGTGGCGATCGCCCGCCGGTCCCGGGCGGCCTCCGCGCTCAGCGAGTTCCAGGCGAACAACAAGGCCGTGGACGACCGCATCAAGAAGGTCAACGACCTGGAGGCCGAGCTCCGGGGGCTCATCGCGAAACGGCGCATGCTCGACTCGCACGTCACGGCCGGGCGCGGCCTCATGGACGCCATCCTCAAGATGCGCAAGATCCTCCAGGAAGGCGTTCACATCCGCGCCGTGCGGTTGCTCAACCTCCAGGAGGAGCAGCCCAACATGACCCCGCCCGAGCGGGTCGTCTTCTCATTCCCGGGCCGGGGGATCCTGGAGGGGGTGATTCCGGCCCGGAAGGGAGTGGGGACCGCCGAGCCCCCCGAGATGATGATCCGCATCCTCGATGGATCGTCGCAGAGCGAGCCCGAGACCTTCACGGCGGAGGCGCTGCACGGAAGGGTGAAGGTGGACGCCCCGTGGCTCGGCGTCCAGATCGAGGGCGAGATCGACGACCGGATCAAGGGCACCCCGGCCGCGGTCCTGGACGACCTGAAGCAGCAGCTCGCCGACCCGTCGCGAGGCGTGGCGGCGGAGCTCCATCAGGAAGGCGCCAGCTCGCGTCCCGGGTGGCAGGTGTTCAAGATCATCCTGCGTTTCGAGTGAACGATGCCGAATTACGCATGGAAGGAGCGGAAGAAGTTCGCCATCCCCGTCGGCGGGGGGGCGCTCGGGCTGCTCGTCTGGTACTTCATGCTCCTTTCGCCGCTCAACACCTCGACCGACCGGCTGGTTCAGCAGCGGCGGGGGGCCGAGGGACAGCTCCGCCTGCGGTTGCAGGCGGGCGTTCCGCAGCCCGAGACGGTGGATCGGGCCGAGAAGGAACAGAAACAACTCAAGTCGGACCTCGGGCGGATCCGGGAGGACATGGAATTCAAGGTCGACGAGGCGTTCCGGGCCAAGGAGGGCGAGAATCTCCAGACGAAGATGGGGCGCCAGCGGGACGAGGTCCGGGTGGCCGTCGAAAAACGGTGCGGCGAGCGCGGGTTTCCCCAGATCGACTCCAGGTTGGGCTTCCCCTCCTCATTCGCGGAGCTTCCCGACGTCGTTCTTCCCGAATGGCTCATCAGGCTGGCCGTGGTCAAGCACCTCTGCTTTCTCGCGATGGACAGCGGCGTGGAGAAACTGGAGCTCGTGGAGGTGGTTCCCGCCGAGCACCAGGATGAGGCGCTCGCCCCGGCCGACCGGTTCCTGGGCCGCCTGACCGTGAAATTCAGGGTCATCGGGGCCTCGGACGCGATCATGAAGCTCGTGCACGGGCTCCAGCAGAAGGGCGGCAAATTTCTCGCGCTCGAGGCCTGCGCGATCAAGATCGCGGACCCGACCCGCGATCTGCTGGGCGCTGAAATCGCGGCGGGAGCGCTGGTGATCCATCCCGACAAGCCCGTGGCCGTGGAAGGGAAGCCCTGACGTGGGATTCTTGAAACGATTCAACCGGGAGCAGCTCGCGCTCGGAATCACGGGTATTTTGAGCGCGCTCCTCTTCGGCTGGCAGCTCACTCGAGGCGGCCTCGAGACCGGCGGCGGAGACCTGCCCAACAACGAGCGCGTCTACGCGATCCCTCGCGCGGCTCCGATCGAGTTCCTCGGGAGCGACTTCGCCAATTACGCGAAGGGGAGGCCGATCTGGGAGCCGCCGGCCGTGGGGCGCCTGCCCGTTCCCGAGATCCGGCCGCCCGAGCCCCGGCTGGGCCGGCTCACCCTGCCGCCGCTGCGGCCGTGGCCGGACTTCAACGATTTCAACCGGGTGCCTCTGCCCGGCAAGTTCAGGACCGTGGCGGAATCGGTCCAGGCCGCAACGCCGGCCGGATTCCCTACCGAGGCGGAGATCACGGCCCTCAAGAACCTGAAGGAGCCCGAGCCCGGGGGCGTCGTGGACCGCCGAAAGCAGCTGCTGCGTCCGGCGGGTCAGGCCATCGTTCACCTGACGGAGGGCCGTCCGCCGGTCATCGGCCGTTTCTTTCTCGAGAACCAGGATAAGTCGATCGTCATCGAGCAGAAAAAGGGCGAGGGCGTGGTCCGGACCACCATCCAGGCCGCCGACATCGATCGCGCCAAGCCCGGCACGGACGAGGGCGTCGAGCGCGACTGGGAGTACGAGAAGGAGTACGCGCGGCGGGCCTCCAAGCTGAAGGACAGCGACGTGGACGGGCACATCAGGCTGGGCCGCTGGTGCCGCGAGGCCGCCGGAATGATGGCCGAGGCGCGGCTCGAGTTCACCGCCGCCATCGACGCGCTCCGCAATCGCAAGGACCTCGGGCCCAGGATGCGGGAGGCCCACTTCCTCCTGGTGGATGCGCTTCGCGACCAGGGGAAGTACGGCGAGGCCATCCAGGCCCTGCAGGAGCACATCGACGACGTCAAGGGAACGGTGAACGACACGTTCGATCTTCACCTGCGCCTGGGCGAGCTGTACGCCGCCCTGTCGTACCACGAGAGGGCCCTGATCAGTTACGCCGCGGCGTTCCAGCTGGAACCCGCCAAACCGGTCCCCAGAGTGGCCGTCGCCCGGGCGCGACTGGACCTCCGTGAAACTGGAAACGCGCTCGCCGAAATCCAGGCTCTCCTCCTCGGCGGAGGGCCCCAGGATCCCGATGCCCTCGTGGTTCTCGCCCTGGCGCTGCTTCGGCGGGGCCAGGCGCTGGAGGCCGAGGAGGCCCTGACGAAGGCCCTCGCGATCAGGCCGGTGGACGCGGAGGCGCTCAATGCCCTCGGCGTGGCCCTCGAGCTCCAGGGGAAGCCGGAGGCTCCGGCCAAATTCCTGGCCGCGATCAAGGCCAACCAGTACCTGATCGACGCCTGGCTGAACCTCGCGACGCTCTACCTGGCGGCGGGCCGGCCGGTCGAGGCGGATATCCTCCTGTCCGGAGCCGCGCAACGCGACCCCGACTCCTCGGCGGCGATGGCGGGGCCGGGCCTCGTGGGCATCCTGAAGGGAAATTACGCGGAGGCCTCGGGGCCCTTCGAGCGGGCCCTGAAAGTCCAGCCCGACGATTACTACGCCTCCTACGCGATGGGCCGCCTGAAGCTCCGTGAAGGAAAGGCCGAGGAGGCTCTCAATCTCTTCCGGGCCGCGCTCAAGTCGGAGCCCGACTACCTCCCCGCGACCACCGATGCCGGCCTGGCCTACCTGATGCTGGCCCGGGAGGAGCGGCGCCTGGCGGCCACGGGCCCGCCGGACCAGGCCGCGTCGCATCGCGCGCGCGCCGACACCTGCCACGTGAACGCCGACATGCTGCTGACCACCGTACGGGATTTCGATCCCCAGCGCACCAACAGCTACGTCGCCCTCGGGTGCGTGTACGCGGTCATGGGGAACCGATCCGCGGAGGCGGCGGCGATGTTCAACCAGGGCCGGGAGAGCGGCCGGTCCGACCCCCTCATCGAGTACGGCCTTGGATACGTCGACTACTGGTACGGCGCCGACTCGCCGAAGACCCGCCTCGAACTCGCGGAGGTCAAGTTCAGGTATGGCGCCACGCTCCAGGCGACCGATCCCTCCGACCAGGAGTGGATCAAGGAGTGCGTGGAGGCGCTGAAGCGCATCGACGAATGGAAGATCCAGCGGATCTTCCTCGAGGATCACTTCGACGGCAACCAGCCCTCGCCCTCCGTGGCCTGGATTCCCGTCCAGATGACGGTGGGTCCTCAGATCCGGTACGACAAGGACAGGGTCGAGATCGGCCAGGCCGGAGGGCCAGGCCCCGCGGGATCCCTGGCGGGCCTCGAGAACCGCGATGTTCCGCGGGACGGCTTTCTCAGCGCGGAGTTGACCCTCATTTTCGAGAACACCCAATTCTACGAAGCCGGCATTTCGCTCTACACGAGCAAGACTACGGGCGGGGGACAGGTGGAGTCCGCCTCCGGCCTGCATTTCGTCTTCATCGAGGACCCGGCCTCGACTCCTCCCCGGACCATCCGGCTTTATTGCGGGCAGGCGCCGGCGGTGCGCTCCAAGGGACCGAGCCGGCCCAACCGGCTCCTCGGCCAGTTCAAGGGGGCGCCGAACCGGATCCGCGTCAAGCTCGACCGGCGCGACGATCCGAATTCCAAGGGATACCTGTACGACTTCTCGGTGTGGGACGAAAAAACGGGCGGCTGGCGGTCCCTGACCGACAAGCAGCCGCTGGCGGTCCCCCCGTCGATGAACGACGCGCCGACCATGACACTCCAGTCCTGGGGCCGGTCCCTCATCGAGGGGAAGAAGTGGTCGTTTGGAGTGGACGACGTGCGCGTGCTCGTCGTCGAAAAGTAGGGGGACGGAGGTCGGATGAGTCCAAGGTCGGCGGCTTCCGGGCGTAAAGCGGTCAACGCTTTTACGCTCATCGAGATGCTCGTCGTGATCGTCATCCTGGGCATCCTGATGTCGCTCGCCGTGGTCGGCGTCTCCTCGGCGATGCGGAGCTCGAAGGTCACGCGCACGGAAGCGATGATCGAGGGTCTCGCCGGCGTTTGCGAGACGTACCAGACGCGGTGGGGGGACTACCCGCCCACGACGCTCGGCGAATTCAAGATCGCCATGCCCAACGAGACGAACAACGGCGCGGAGGCGCTGACGGCCTGCCTCGCCAGCACGAAAAAGGGCACGCAGCTCCTCGGCAGCATCAAGGACGACATGTTCGTGAACATCGACCAGGATTCCGCCTCGGGAAACATCACGGGCTGGTTCTTCGGTGATTTCTCGCTGAGGGAGATTTCCGACGCCTGGGGGTATCCGATCGCCTATTTCCACGCGAAGGACTACCAGAAGGCGAGCCCGAGCATCAAGCGGTACAAATTCGACACGGGCGGGCCGGAATACAACGTGGAGCCCGCGAAGAGCGCCGCCACCCGGACGTTCCTCCGGTCGAGCAAGTTCCAGATCATGTCGGTGGGGCCCGACGGGAAGCCCGGGACCGCGGACGACATTCAGCTCCGGTGATGACCGTGCGCGCAGGGCCCGGGTCCGCCAGGAGAGGGCGCCGGTCGGGCGTGACCCTCCTCGAAATCCTCGTCGTCATCGTCATCCTCTCCATGATCCTCGCCATGTCGATCGGCATCCTGCGGAACGCCAACAAGGACCTCGGCGTCATGGCCGCGGCCAACACCGTCTCCTCCATGCTCCGGGCCGCCGCCGAGCACGCCCGCGCCGAGAACGCGCCCGCCTGGGTCGTGCTCGACATGAATGAGCGGAGCATCGGGACGCTCACGCGGGAAACGATCGGCATGTGGCATTTCGAGGACACCACGGGGGCGTTTAACAAGGACATCAAGGTGACCGGCGCGGTGCAGGACAAGGGCCGGGTGGGCCTGGCCTACCGCTTCAACGGCTCCCAGTTCATCGACTGCGGCGAGGTCGATGTGCGCCAGCCCGACCAGGGCATCGCCATCGAGATGTGGTTCTACCGGTTCCCGGGGACCGGCAAGCACGTCCTGGCGAGCATCGGAAAGGACATGGAGGTCTGGGCCGACCCCGTCGGCCGGGTTCACGTCCGCGTCGGCAACATCACCGCGAATTCGGAGACCCACCTGATTCCGCGCGAATCCTGGATCTACCTCCAGGCGGTCTACAACGGGCGCGAGATCAAGGTCCTTCTCAACGGCGCGGAGGTGGGGTCGAAGCCCTGCCGCCACACGTGGAGGAGCGCAGCTCCCCTGATCGTGGGCTCGAGGAAGGACGGCCTCGCGGGGTACATCGACGAGGTGCGGCTGAGTCTCGTCGTGCCGCACGACACGTATGCCCTGCCGCCCGAGGTGGAGTTCGACCTGCCCAAGGGGGCCAAGCTGCAGGACGGGGAATTCATCATCGCCTACGACAACGCGGGACGGCTCGATGCCGCCCGCCATCCGCAGGAACTGACCTTGACGATCCGCTCGTCCGTCGCCTCCCGGACCCTGGTGGTCACCCGACAGGGATTGGTGAAACGATGAAAGCACTCGATTCGAATTCTTGCAAAGCCGTACAGGATGGTGTATTCTTTGAGGCGGAGCGGGATCTCGGCTTGGACGGGGTCCCGCTTTTTTCATATCAGCGGGGCGCCCGCCCTCTGGAGGTCACGATGCGGGGAACCGCCCACCTAGGCCGGCAGTCCGGCCTCGCCCTCATTCTCGTCCTCACGGTCATCATGGCGCTCGCCATCATCGCGACGCCCTTCGTCCTCTCCATGATCATGCAGGAGAAGACGGCCGTCGCGGAGCGCGCCCGTCGCCAGGCCGGGTACGGCGCCGAGGGCGTCCGCAACTTCGCGGCGTCCCAGCTCTACCGCGGGGCCGACGGTCTGGAGCGGGCCAGCGGCGCCACCCCCTACATGGACGAGCCGGCCGAATTCCAAGTCGAGATGCGGGACGCCCGCCTAAAGGACCTCAAGGTCCTCGACCCGCACGGCTCCCTCTGGGGCGTCACGGCCCAGGACGAGCAGGGGAAGATCAACGTCCTCACGGCCCCGGACCGCCCCTGCACGAACATCCGCGGGATCCTCGATGCGAAGGTGGTCGACCTCAAGGACGTCCTCACGATCTACTCCGGCCGCCCGGCCCGCTGGGTGCGTCCCCAGAAAATCCGGGAGATCGGCACCATCCAGAATCCGGCCGACCCCGGGATGATGATCCGGGGCGTCCGCGTGGACAACGCCCTTCATCTGGGCATCGGGGCGAAACTGCGCGTCATCAAGCCGGGGAAGCAACCCCTCGAGACGAGGGTCGTCCGGAACGGACTGTACGTGATCGGGCTTCCCGCGATCGAGACCGATCCGCCGATCGGCGGCGACTATCTCCACGGGCTCATCGAGGTCGAGATGCGCCATCCGGTGAACATCAACACCGCCCGGCGCGAGGTGCTGACGGCGCTGCATGACGGGCTGAGCATCACCATCCCGCAGGGCACCGCCGCCTCCGTCAAGACCTACACGCTGACCTCGGAGGACGCCCGGCGCGTCGCCGACGGCCTGTACCAGAAGAAGCTCTCGACCTGGCACGATTTCCTCCTCCAGGTGCTGCTCCTCGACGTCGACGACCTCGCCAAGGCGGCGGTCATCATCAACGCCATCGACCCGACGAACCTTCTGCTGACGAACGGCGCGGAGGGCCGCGGCACCCTCCCGATCTGCTTCACGTCGAACGAGACGATCACGGTCGAGGCTTTCGCCGCGGTGAACACCCCGGCGGGAACGACCCAGGGCGGGGCCGGATTCCGCGAGGTCGTCGATCTCGGCTGCCCGCTCGTCCTGACCCGGTCCTGGGAGAATCAGTTCGACTTCGACCGGATGATGGGTCCGCCCCGCCTGCTCGTCTCCACGACGGGCGTCGTCCCGAAGCTCCCCAAGTGGGTCGAGGAAGGGCTCGGCGCGGCGGGCCTGGTCGGCGGCGGGTACCTGGGATATCCCTTCGGGAGCCGGATGGAAACTTTTCCGAAGGACATCGACAAGGGCGAGCCCTCGGACATGACCCTGAAAAGCCAGCAGGGACTGAACCCGAACTTCGTCTCCATGCGGACGGAGCGGGACTTCCGCGGCACGGGCGGCCTCCTCTACCGGATCGAGCACTTCGACGATGAGATGGACGGCCACAAGATCGAGGCGAAATCGCACGACAAGGACCACAAGGAGGTCTTCGCCCCGATGACGGGGCGCCCCGACATCGCGGCCGGCGGCACGGAGTTCTGGATCCGGTTCGACGCGGCCGTCAATCCCGGCTCGCGGATCAGCCTGTTCGACATCCGCGAGACCGACGAGATCAACCGGATTTCCCTCGAGCTCTTCGAGAACGAGATCATCTACCGGATCACCGACGCCTCCCAGGGCGGCAACACGAGCATTCCCAACGACAAGGGCTGGGCCGAGATCAAGGCGCGCTTCAGCCCCGTGAAAGACACCTGGTACCACATCGCCGCCTACTGGAAGGGGACCCGGTACGGCCACATGCTCCTCATGATCGACGGGTTCGTCCCCGCGAAGGCGAAATGGCGGT
>DASXTT010000115.1:0-5942 GCA_036505255.1 Planctomycetota bacterium
TGGGGCCCGATGATCCCATCGCGGCGGACCAGGAGGGCAATCACGGCCCCGGCCGGGGCGGCATCGTCCTCATGAAATCGGGTGATTGCCGGTACGTCGAGGCATCGGACCCGCTCTGGATCCGGGCGCGCGCCACGACGAAACCTTGAGGCCCGGGATTCTTGAGAATCGGAGGTAATGGATTCGTGGACGCGGCGTCGAATTGGAGTAGAATGGCGCCTCTCTAAGAATCGCGTATTGGATTTATTCATTCATAGTTCTCTTTTCGGAGGCCGAGGCATGAAACGTTCGAAGAAGGGGGGCTTCACGCTGGTGGAGCTCCTGGTCGTCATCGTCATCATCGGAATCCTCGCCGCGCTGCTCCTGCCGCAGATCGCCCGCGCGATCCGGAACGCCCGCGTCACGGGCTGCGCGACGAACCTGCGCTCGCTGTGGCAGTCGCAGTTCAACTACGCGGCCCAGTACGGGGGCCCGCACAAGATCATGCCCGTCGACGTCGGAGGCAACTTCTGGCTCAAGCTCCAGAACACGCCCAAGCCGATGATCGACCGGTGGGAACCCTTCTTCTGCCCCATCGCGGGCGACGAGATCGTACAGGGGCAGACCTCCTTCCGCGGGCCCTTCGCGAACGTCAACAAGATGGAGGACAAGGACCCCGTGGGCGCCGACAAGAACCTGCCCCAGAACAACCACGGCGCGGGACAGGGCGGCAACGTCCTGACGAAGACCGGCGACGTCAACGAGTACTCCGAGACCGACACCATGTGGCAGGCGGCCGAGACGAAGACCGTCCCCTGACGACCGCCGCGAAACGCTTCGCACGAAAACCCCCCGGGAAACCGGGGGGTTTTCTTTTTTCGCCTTCGCGGCTGACGCCGCTTCGGCGGAATGAGGGCGTGCGTTATCATGACGACATGCGTCCGGGACGCGATCGTGGTTTTACCGCCGTCGAGCTGCTCGTGGTCATCATCGTCCTCGGCCTCGGCCTCGCCCTGACCCTCCCGGCGCTGCTGCGCGGCCGGCGCAACGACCGCCTCGCGAAATGCGAATCCAGGCTGCGGGCCCTCGGAGAGGCCGAATCCGCGTTTCGCGCCCGCCACGGGAAGGTTCCGACGGCCAAGGGATCGGCGTACTGGGCGGAAATCCTGGGGCCCGGCGCCGACCCCGAGGCCATGGTCTGTCCGCTGTCGGGTCACGATCGCTATCGAGGGCCCGCCGGCGATCCCTCCAATCTTCCCCCGTTCGCGCCGATCGGCGGCGACCGGCCCGGGAGTCACGGCGCCGGCGAAGGCGGATTTCTCCTGGTGAGGAATGGAGAGGTGCGGGCGTGCCTCGAGAGGGATCCCGACTGGATCGCCGCGGCCGAACGCCTCGCCCCGTGACAGATCGGGGTCGTGACGCGAGACACGGGACGGATAACTCGCGACTTCCGGGTTTTCGACTCTCGACTCACGACTCTTGACTCGGGACTGCGCCTTGGACGGTTGCCTCCGTGTGAGTACGGAAGTATAGTGGCGCACCCATGATGAGAGAATTCTGCAGCGCCAAAATCACCGGGGCCGTCGTGACCCGCTCCGAGCTTCACTACACGGGAAGCTGCGGGGTCGACACCCTGGTTCTCGAGGCCGCCGGCCTCCTCCCCTGGGAGAAGGTCCTCGTGGCCAACGTCAGCACCGGCGCGCGAATCGAGACTTACCTCATCCCGGAGCCCGCGGGGTCCGGGACGATCGGCATCTACGGGAGCGCGGCCCGCCACGCGAGCGTCGGGGACGAGATCATCCTCATGGCTTTCGGCCTCCTCGGGCCGGAGGAAGCCCGGGCTTTCAAGGGCCCCAAGGTCCTCACGCTCAAGGCCGGCAACAAGCTGCCCTGATCTTCCCGTGGCGTCCGTCCAAGATCTCATGAGAACGGCGCTGCTCCTCGTCCTGCTGATGGCGGCCTGCGCGCCCGCCGGGAGGAACCCCTCGGATCCCGCCGGTCTCTCGGGCACGGAACTCCAGATCTCGGCGCACCTCGATCCCGCCTCTCCCGATCCCATCGAGGGGGGCCTCGGCCTCTTCGCGGTGTCGGTGCGGAACGGCTCGAAGCGGATCGTCATCCTCCGCGACCTCACGCTCGCCGACGGCACGCCCCTGCTCACGTGGGAGAATCCCCCGTCGAAGCCCCTCGTGTACGATTCCCGGCTGGACGAATTCCGGGCGGAGACCGGGACTCGCGCTTCAGGCGAAGGGGTCCACATCGGCCTCCTGCTCCCCGGCGAGACGATCCACTTCCGGCCCCAGGTCCGCCTCCTCGACCTTCCCCGGAAGTACGTCCTGTACTACCACAGCTACACGCCCGAGGAGGCCGCGCGGAACGTCTACTTCGAGGACCGCGCGGAGGGCCGCCTCCGCTACCGCCTCCTCTCCTCGTCCGATATCGCGTCGATGCCGCCGGGCAAGGCCCCCGAAGCGACCCACCGCTCGGTCGTCTTCCCCCATGCGCGCTCGCCGCTCGAAACCCCGCGGACCGCGGAGGTCGCCCTGCAGGCCGACGCCCCGCCGCGGCGGTTCCGGCTCGCCGACGCCCTGGCCCGCGCGGGCCTCACGGCGGCGGAAGTCGAGGAGTCCACCTTCTGCGTCTACCTCGACGGCTGGGCCGTGCGGGCGCGCGGGAAGTCGTGGCTCGTCACACCGAAGGGCGCCACCCCGCTTCCCGCGATCACGCGATTCGAGCTCTGCTTCTTCCATCTCGACATGATCGAGCCGCACCTCAGCGCCCAGTTCGAATTCACGGGGGCCATCGACGTGCGCTTCCCGGACCGCAAGATCGTGCCGCTCCGCGACAACCAGGCGCGGATGCGGAAGCTCGCCTTCATCCCCCGGGAGGAGGTCGCGGCGTTCCTGAAGGAAGTCGCGCAGAAGGGTCTCGAGGTGGACGTGCGGTTCGACGGCCGCGTCGCTTCGCTCGTCCTGCGGGCCGCGTCGGACCGGTCGGGCGCGCCGACGCTTCCCTTCGGCCAGGCGCTGAAGAAGGCGGGGATTTCCTCCGCCGAGGTGGTGGAGCACGTGTGGTCGGAGGCGCTCGAAGCGTGGGCCGTCCGCACGAAGAGCGCCTCGTGGTTCGTCTCCGAGCGCGGCGGAGGCGGCCTTCCCTCCATCCCGTGGTTCGCCTTCTTCTTCCGGCGTCTCGACGAGCTGGCCGCGGCCGGGGAGGCGCGGTTCGAGATCCCGGCGGAGCTGCGGGAGGCCTCCCCCTACGCCGCGGAGGGCGCGGTAAAGCGTTCCGACCTCGCGAAATTCCTCGCCGAGGCTAGGGAGCGCGGGCTCACCATTGACGTGCTCCCGGCCGGGTCAGGAGTGCCCTTCCGACTGCGGAAATAGCTTTCGGCGTTCAGCGGTCGGCATTCAGGCAGAGTCGGACGGGAAGCGGGGAGCAGGAAGCCGGAATCGCTACATCGAGTGTCCGGGGACTTTCGTCACGTCTTCAATTTCCATCGTTTCGCGCTGGATGAACCCTTCGCCGTACTTCTTCCCGATCATGAGTCCGTAAGCCCGGCCGCGGCTGCGGACCCAGTCTTCGATCTGCTCGCGGGGAGGCCCCTTGGCGGGGTCGCCCCTGTCCGGGAACTGCGACTTGTACGCCAGGATGGAGGCCATCTTCTTGTCCATCTCCGCCGTGATGTCGACCACGAAGGACGGCGGGCCCGGGACATAGTTGTTGTGGACCCAGTAGATCTTGCGCGGCCGGTGGGCGCGGCCCGCGTCGTGGTTCAGGTCCGGAAACTTCGCCAGGCCCGCGAAATAGCAGGCGTCGAAGACGATCCGCGGCGTCGTCGCGTGGTCGGGATGGCGCTGTTCCAGCGCCGGCATGATGACGATCGCGGGCTTGTGCTTGCGGAGAATCTCGACCACGCGGAGTTGCTGTTCGCGCACGTTGAACAGGCCCGAGTCCGGCAGGCCCGCGTTCACCCGGACCTTGAGGCCCAGGATGCGCGCGCCCTCGTCCGCCTCCGCCTGCCGCTCGGCGGCGGTCCCGCGCGTCCCCATCTCCCCTTCGGTGAGGTCGCAGGCGCCGACGGCGTAACCTTGACCGACAAGCCGGGCCAGGGTGCCGCCGCAGGTGATTTCGGTGTCGTCGCGGTGGGCCGCGAAGGCCAGGATGTCGAGCTTCATGGGGCCGTGGAGGAGCGGGGGCGGCTATTTCTTCTCCGCCGGGGGCTCCGCCTTGGGGGGCTCCTCGGTGTTCCCGTCCTTCAGCCCCTTCTTGAACTCGCCGATGCCCTGCCCCATCCCGCGCATGATCTGCGGGATCTTGGTCGAGCCGAAGAGCAGGAGCACGATCACGAGGATGATGACGAGCTCCGGGAGGCCGATGGGGCCGAGGATGCCCGCGAGGATGGACGTCATCCGGGACTCCTTACGATTCTCACTTCGCCTTCTTCGACACGGTTATAACGTTTCCGCCGCGGGGATGATTCCGGATCTCGAACCGGTCCATGTGGGCGCGGGCCGAGGCGAAGAGGGGCTTGCCGTCGTCCCCGGCCCGGTCGGCCGAGAGGGGCGCGCCCGAGTCCGCGAAGCGCAGCTCGATCTCGGGCCCCGCGCGGGCGATCATCACGTGGTAGATGTTGTTGTCCTGGTTGCCGTAGGCGTACCGGCGGATCGTCTGGACCGTCTCCCGCACCGCCCCCTCGATGTTCCCCACCGTGGCTTCGGGAAACCCGGCGCGCGTCGCGAGGACCCGCACGAACTGGAGGAGGCCCTGCGTGGCGTCGTCGGAGAAGTTGAGGCCGAGCTGGACGGGAAGGACGTTGCGGCGCGGGAGGAAGCTCGCCTTGCCGCCGCCGTCGTAGTGAAAGAGCGTGAGGCATCGGGGACACTTGTACGTCCCGACTTCCGTCACGGAGAGCAGGGCGCGGCAGGCGCCGCAGTCGACCGTGATCGTCTCCTCGGCCCCGCGGGCCGGAGCGGGGTGCGCCGGGGCCGGCGGAGGCGACACCAGGGGGGGCGGAGCGGGGCGCGCGGGACGGGTCATGGGCTCGGCCACCGCCGTGGCGGTGGCGGCCGGCGACGAGGAGGACGGGTCGGGCTTGCCCACTTTCAGGATCAGGGTCTGGTCCGTCGCGCTCGCCGAGGGCTCCACCTGGAAATGCTTCATCGCCTCGTCGCGCGACGGGTAGATCTTGAAGAAAGCGTTCAGCCCGAGCATGTCGAAGACGACCTTGACCTTGGGCTGGACCTTCACGAGCGCGATGCCGCCCTTGTCGTTGGTGATCGAATCGGAGAGGTTGATCAGGAACCCGAGGCCGGTGGAGTTCACGTACTTGACGTGCTCCATGTCGAGGATGAACCGGTTGGAGCCGCGTTCCTTGACCGCGTTGAGCTGGGTCTGGAAGGTGATGACCGTCTTGGCGTCGATGGAGCCGTTCAGGATGACCAAAGAGGTTCCGGGAATGCCCTTCACCTCCTGGACCTGGATGGTTAGATCAGGCACCCGCGCGAACCTCCTCACCCGCTGACGAGCCGAGCCGGGTCGAGGGCGGCATGATATCAGCGGCGGCGAGGACGGTCAAGACGACGACCGGGACGGCGTGGGTCGAGCTTCCAGTTCCCCGTTCCCAGTATCCAGTTTCAGCCCCGAGCTTACGCCTTCAAGCTTCCGGCCGGCTCGACGCTTGAAGCTTCTGAAACGGGTAACTGGGAACTGGGAACCGGAAGCTCTAGATGTCCGATGCCTTGATCGTCTGTCGCTTGTTGGCCTTGGCGCGCGCACCCGCCTTGCTGATCAGGTCCGACACGGCCTTGCTGAGCGCATCGACGGCGTCGCCGCTCAGGCGCAGCTTCGCCCTCTTCACCTGGTCCCGGACCTTCGACTGCACGACCAGAACGTCCGCCATGACCCAGTCCTTTCCGCCCTCCAGGGGCAAATGCCGTCGGACCCCAGAAACCCCTTAAGACGCC
>DASXTT010000116.1:0-2324 GCA_036505255.1 Planctomycetota bacterium
AGACGGTCGAGCTCCTCGTCGAGATCATACGTGTACCGCCACACTCCCTTGGAATCGACGCGAATGGCCCCCTCGCCCGGTCTCCAAGTGAACATGGCGCCCTTGCCGTCGTGCCAGCTGCAAAACTCCTCCGCCCTCCCATCGGATTCGATTCTGCGCCCGGCCATGTACATCCAGCCTTCCGCGAATCGGAAGTGCGCCTCTATTTCGATTGCCGGGACTTTCACTCCCTCCCCGTCGATCGACTCCATGACAATCTTGGCGGTAAGGGTTCCGACGGCTCGTAGCCGCTCCTCGAGTTTCCGAGCGAGCTCCTGACAGGCCTTGGAAGGCTCCGGGGGCTGTTGAACGAGAATCCAAATGAGGAGGAGCGGGAAACAGGACATCGATCACCTCGAACTACATCACGCGCATGTCACGGACTTTTCGTCGGCGATCGCATGGAGGGCGAGCCCCATGCCGGTCCTTGACGCGGGAATCATTATATGTCACTTTCGTAATATCTACTGAATCACCGCGAAGGTCACCGTCGCCTTGGCGACGAGCGCGTCGGACTGCCAGACCTCGCCCTCGGCGACGATGAGGCGCTTGCCGCGGCGGATCACCTTGCCGCGCCCCACGAGGCGGCCGCTCTTTGCCGGGCTGAGGAGGCTGAGCGAGATCTGCGCCGGCACGACCGAGGCCCCCGCCGCGCCCGCGGCCGCGACCTCGGCGACCGTGGCGATCACCGCGAAGTGGACGAATCCCGGGCCCACCTCGTGCTCGGGGCGCGTGTCGAGGACGACCTCGCCCGCGACCTCCCCCGGCTTCAGCCCGAGCGAATTGTTGAACCCGGCCATCGGGCTAGTCCTCCGACGGCTCCCACGTACGTCCCGCCTTGATCGCGGCCAGCTGCTCGAGGTGATGCTCCGTGTGCTCCGCGGCGTGATCGATCAGCCACTTCACCGTGTAATCCGCGTACTCGGGGTGTATCCCGCGCCGCGCCAGGTCCTGGCTCGTGGCCGACCTTGCGAGCGCGATGAAACTCCCCCTCAGCGCGCGGAAAGTCTCCTTCATCAGCTTCGGGTCCTGCTTCCGGTACGCAAACCGCTTCGCCCAGGCGTCCTGGTCCATCGGCACGACGGTCGGAGTGTCGCAGGTCAGCAGGAACTTCAGCCGCATGAGGAATACAAGCTCGCAGTCCGTGAGATGGCCGAGGACCTCGCGCCCCGTCCACTTGCCTGACCCGTACGACCGGGCCAGCGTGCGCGCGTCCCAGTCGAACGCGCGGAGGACCGCCGCCGACGTCTTTCTCAACGAGGCCAACGTCTTGACCATGTCAGGAGACCTTGGATCCGGGGGGCACTTCGGGGGACGGGGTGACGATCGAAACGCGGCCGCCTCCGCTCGCCGCGAGCACCATTCCCTGCGACTCGACGCCCCGCAGCATCGCCGGCTGGAGATTCATGACCACCACCACCGATTTCCCGGTCAGCTCCTCGGGCGCGTACGAACCCCGGATCCCGGCGACGATCTGCCGGATCTCGCCCGCCCCGACATCCACCTTCAGGACGTACAGCCGGTCGGCGTTCGAGTGCGGGAGGCACTCCATCACCTTCCCCACCTTGAACTCCAGCTTCCGGAAGTCGTCGATCGTCGCCTTCACCGGCGCCGGGGCGGGCGCCGGCGCGGGGGCCGGGGCCGGAACGGACGCGTCGCTCATCGCTGGCTCCTTTTGAGGGCCTGGCCGAGATCGGCCAGGGTGTCTTCGATATTTTCGAGGCCCGCCGAGACGCGGATGAGGCCGTCCGATACGCCGGCCTCGGCGCGCTCGCGGGGCGTGAGATAGGCGTGGGAACTCCGCGCGGGGTGCGAGATCGTCGTCTCGACATCCCCCAGGCTCGGGAGCAGGCGGATCCTTTCCAGCGCGACCACGAACCGCTTCGCCGCCGGAAGCCCCCCGCGGATTTCGAAACTGAGCATGGCGCCGAAGCCGCGGTCGAGGAGCCGCCGGGCCGTCGCGCGGTCGGGGCTCGAACTCAGCCCCGGATAGTTGACGCGCGTCACCGACCGCTGGCGCGACAGCCACGACGCGATCGCCAGCGCGTTCGCCCCCGCGCGGCGGACGCGCACCTCGAGGGTCCGGATCCCGCGCACCACGAGCCACGCGTCGAGGGGCCCGATCGAGCCGCCCACCGCGGTGGCCAGGGCACGGATGCGGGCCGCGTCGGCGCGCGGCGCGACGACCACTCCGCCCAGGGCGTCGGCGTGTCCGCCGAGGTACTTGGTCGCGCTGTGCCACACCGCGCGGGCGCCCCATTCCAGCGGCCGCGCGAGCACCGGCG
>DASXTT010000117.1:0-6419 GCA_036505255.1 Planctomycetota bacterium
TTGTTGGTGTCCGCGGCGGAATAGGTAATGACCTGCGTCGGCGTCTGCGCGAACGCCGCCGCGCACAGCACCGGAATGAGAAGAACCCCCATCACCACCGACTTCCGCATCGTGTTCCCCTTTCGATCCTGGGACTGCGGCCCCCACCCTCTCCAGATGCCGCGGATAGGCCCATATGGGCTATCCCATAGGAATATACAACTCCCGACGCTCCGCGTTCAACTCTTCTTGCAAGATCCTTCGCAAAACTCACTTCCCGGGCGCGGCCGGCGCCTCCCCCGTTCCGATCTCCAAGGGCAGGTTCTGCTCCCTCCACCCCTTGAGATGGCCCTCCAGGTGGAACAGCCGCTTGAATCCCATCTGTCGGAGGATGCTCACCGCGATGCCGCTGAGGCCCTTGGTGATCCCTTCGCAGCAGCCGCAATACACGACGATCACGCGGTCCCGATCCTCGGCCTCGAATCTCTGCTGCACCTCGGCCTGCGGCACCCGGACGGCCCCGGGGAGATGCCCCGCGGAATAGGTGGCGGCATCCCCCACGAAGACGATCATGGGTTTCAATCCGAGGTCGAGGGCGTTTTTCAGCGCGACCGGCCCGATGTTCTCCGGTTCGACCTGGGCCTGGGGCGCCGGGCCGATCGGCCGCTCGGACTCCAGCTGCCGGTAGAACTCGGCGATGGAGGAGGAGGATTCGACCGGGAACTCCCGCTCCTTCCAGAGCTTGAGCCCGCCTTCAAGACAGTAGACCGCGTCGAATCCCGCCGCGCGGAAATAGAAGGGCGCCTCGAAGTGCGGATAGACCTCGCCGTACACGATGACGATCGTGTTCCGGGACAGGTCCTTGAGGGCGCCGTCCTTCAGGGCCGCGGGAAGCTCCCTCCACATCGTGTGGCCGCCGCCGGGGATGGACTCCATCAGGTGGCGGCTTTTCAGCCGCATGTCGAAAAGCATCGCCGGACGTCCCTGGAAGGGATGGCCGGCCGGGACTGTTTTCTTCCCCATCGTGAGATGGTAGGCGAGGTCGACGGGCATCACGGGGGTCTTCACGGGAGGATCGGCAAAGGCTCCCATCACCTCGAAGGGCGCGTACGGAGTGTTCATGATCTGGGGGGCCGGGACCTGGTGTTTCTGGAACCAGGGCCGCGTGCGGTCTTCCAGGAGTCGCGCGACGGCCGCTTCGTCCACCCTCGCCGCGCGGCGGAGTTTCCCCCCGCCCGCCAGGAGGACGACGCCGGCGAGGACGACCCCGAGAACGAGGAACACCGCTCCTGATTTCATGTTCGTCCCTCAATGAGATGGCGCGAGGCGGGACTTCAGGACCTTTCCGGGACCCATCTTACCCGCGGGCCACGTGGAGTAAAACACCGCGCGGGCCCGGATCATTCATCGCTTCACGGTTTGCGGGGCGGAGCCGGGCGCTTTGCCGCGTTCGGGCAGGCGCGGCCGAGCTTTTCCGCCCCCTCCCAGAAGGGGCCGAAATCCTCGGCCTCGAGCGCCTGGAGCTGCTCCGCCGTGATGCACCCATGGCGCCGCGCGTGCTGGCGGAGCTGCTGGAGCAGGAAGACGCGGTACTCGTGGGCGAGCCTGAGAAAGTCGTCCTTGCGCGGCAGGGGCTCGAGCGCCTTCAGCTCTTCGAGCGCCTCGGGCCGGCGGAGGGCGACCCACCGGAAGAAGCCCTGCCGCGGGAACCGCACGGGGCCGTACCGGGCCTGCATCCACCGGAAGAATCCGGTGGCCAGCTCGGCCTGGCGGCGCCGCTCGTCGGGATCCATTTTTTCCAGTCGCTCGCGCAGCGCCTTCTGCCGCTCCGGGGCGAGCCCCCGGAACCGCTCCAGGTTCTCGAGGAGCCGCCGCCGCTCCTCGGGGGAGAGCCGGCGCACCGCCTCGACGCGCTCCCTCAGGCGTGCCTTCTGCTCCGGAGTCAGGTTGTGGAATTTCTCGAGCAGGGCGCGGTCGATCGGCGGACGGACGGGCTCATCCTGAACCGCGGGCGCGCAGGCCAGCGCCAGGAGGATCGCGAGGCGCACCATCCTAGTGATCCTCCGCGGGAAGGACGCCGGAGGATTCGCGGTCGAGCAATTCGTAGGTCCGGATCACGTCCATGTTTTCGGCAAGTTCCCAGGTCTGGTCGCGCGCCAGCTCCTCGAGGAGGCCGCGGTCCTCCGCCGACAGGCGGTCCAGCGCGGACTCGACGGCGCCCGGCCGGTCCGGCGACCCGGACCGATAGACCGCGAGCACCACCAAGAGCGCGGCGGCGGCTCCGAGCGCGGCCACGATTCGGGGGATCCAGGACCCGCGGCTCCGCCGGCGGACTTTTGCGAGGAATGCGGGATCCGGCTCGAGCGGCTCCAGCCGCCCCAGGAGTTCCCAGGCCGCGCCGTGCGCCTTCGCGGCGCCCCGGCACTCGGCGCACGAGGCCAGGTGGGCGCGCGCCTCCGCGGCCCGGTCCGCGGCCAGGCGGCCGTCGAGAAACTCGATCAGGACCGGTTTGAGGTCGGGACAGTTCATCTTCCGCTCCAGCCGTGTAACCCGCCCGCCGTTCCCGAAGTCGCGCTCATAATGAAAACCGCGCCTCTCCGCACGCGAACATCGAACAGGCCCCCGTGTAGTCCCAGCATTCCCGGTGATGAGGCGTCCGGCACCGCCGGCACTCGACGCGTCGCTCCACCACGGCCCCCGCGCACACGGGGCAGTTGGGCCGGGCGGCGGGCGGCGGCGCCTGGTCGAAGAACTGGACCTGTTCCCGGATCCGCAGAGTCTCGCGGACCTGCTCGAGGATCCTCAGGCCCACCGCGCCGAGGGCCGCCAGGATTTCCGGAGAGGCGACCTGCTCCTCCTTCTGAAGCCTCAACCGGAGGGAATCGATATTCAGCCGCATCCGTCCGCCGGCCCCGAGGCGGCGTCCCTCCTCCACGAGCGCCCGGGTCTCCGCGCCCAGGACGGTCCGGGCGAAATCGGGGTCGTCCGACCGCACGACGTAGGCGCCGTCGAACAAGGCGTCTCCGGTCGCGATCCCCGGCGATCCCATGTTGACGCGGGAAGGGGCGAAGGGCGAACCCACCGGCCACACCTCCAGGAATCGTCCTCCCGCGATCGGCGCCTCGAAGCGGACGAGATACGGGTCCCGGGGATCGCGCGATTCCTCGTCGACGGGGCAGAGCGCCAGTCCGTAGACCGGGGCGGGCGACCGGGATTTCAGGAAGGGGAACCGGCAGGCGCGGGGATCGTCGACGACTTCGGCGCCCAGGGCGGAGGCCGCGGTCACCAGAAGCCGGAGCCGCTCCCGGGGAAAGGGCCCGTCGACGCCCGCCCGCGACACTCGGGCGCGACTTCGGACGAGCGCGACGATCCAGAGCGCCGCGAAGGCGAGCACGCCGAGGGCCAGTCCCGCCCCGAAGACAACAAGCCAGGCGGAGAGGTCCGTCACGGTCGCGTGAGGAAGTAAATCGTGTCGAGCGCGATGCGCCGCGCGGCGGCGACGATGTCCTCGCGGGAGATCGCTTCGTAGCGCTCGGCCGCCTCCCGAAGCGTCATCCGGCGGCCGAAGGTGTTCAGCTCGTGGAACCACCCGATGCGCGACGAGGGGCTGTCCTCCCGCGAACGGACGCGGTTCACGAGGCTCGCCCGCGTCTTGTCCACCTCATCGTCGGAGAGGTCCCCCTGTTTCAAGGCCTCCACCTGCTCCCGGATCACGCGCATCGCGGGTTCGAACTTGGCCGGATCGATTCCCGCCCCGATCCAGAGCAAGCCCTTGGCGTTGTCGATCGACGAGCCCGCCGAATAGGCGAGGCCCTCCCGCTCACGGACATTGCGGAAGAGCTTGGAGTGGGGAAACCCGCCGAGGATGCCGTTCGCGAAACTCAGGGCGAAGGCCCCCTCGTCGGCCCAGGTGATCCCGGTGCGGGCCCCGATCACGAGATGCCCCTGCTCGACTTCCATCTTCTCGATCACCTCGCGCGGAGTCGCGGGCGCCGGCCGCGCCGCCGGCGGCGGCGGTTCCACGACCCGCCGGTTCCGCCAGGGGAAGGCGCCCCGGAAGAGCTTCTCCATCCGCGCCGGGGCGACGTCCCCGGCGACGAAGAATTCCACCGGGGAGGTCTCGAGGACCTCCCGGTGGAAGTCCGCCAGGGACTCCGGGGTGATCGCGGGCAGGTCCTCCACCCGGCCGTATTCGTAGCGCGCGAAGGCCTCGCCCTCGCACATCGTCCGCACGCACCGCTCGTGGGCGTAGGCGCCCCGGTCGTTGACGAGCGCCTCGATGTGCCACCGCAGGTTTTCCTTCTCCCCCTCGACGTACTCCCGGCGCAGCCCCTTCCCCTCCCGCACGGGCTGGCCGAGGAACCGGGAGAGGAACCGCACCCCCTCGTCGACCACCCGGCCCCCGCGCGGGACGAACCGATCGTTCACCACGTCGAGCGAAAAGGTCAGGAGGTGGCGCTCCCCGGACTTGGCGACGTCGGCGCCGCACGAGGCGCCGTAAAGGTTCTCGAGAAAGGCGGCGATCTTCGCGAGGGTCATCTGCCGCCGGCACCCCCGCCGCAGGACCGCCGGAAGGAGCGCCGTCTCGGTGGCGCGGGCGTCGAGCGGCCGGTGCAGGAACCCGCGGACCGCGACGTTCTTGAACCGCTTGTCGGGAAGGACCCAGAGCCGGACCCCTGCGGCCAGCTGAATCTGGACAAAGTCCAGCCCCTGAACTCGTGGAACTGTCAACTTCGCACCCGGAGTCATGGCCGCTCCCTGGACTTCAGACTTCGGACTTCAGAGGTCTTCAGCCCCCTTTCGGCCTGAAGTCTGATGTCTGAAGTCTGAAGTCTGTCCCGTTAGATATTCAGGCCCCTCGTCTCTTGAAGTACTTCTCGAGATCGTCGAGGGTCATCTTGATCGCCGTTGGCCGGCCATGCGCGCACGTGGCCGAGTAGTCCATCCCCTCGGCGTCCGTCAGGAGCCGCGCGAGCTCCTCGGAGGAGAGCCGGTCCCCGAACTTCACGGCCGCCCGGCAGGCGAGGAATTCGAGGAGGCCGTCGATCATCGGGATGGGATGGCCCTCCGCCTTCTCCGTCTCGCCGTGGTCGCCGATCCGGTCCAGGACGTCGCGCACGAGGAGCGTCGGGTCCGCGTCCTTCAGGAGCGCGGGCACGGATCGGACCACGATCGACCCGGCCCCGAAATCGTCCACGAGAAGCCCCATCGACTCTAGGACCGCCGCATGCTCCTCCAGGCGCGTCCGCTCCGCCGAGGAGACCTCCACCACCGCGGGCAGGAGGAGCAGCTGGCGCGGGACGTCGGCCGACGAGTACTGGCGCCGGATCTCCTCGAGCAGCACGCGCTCGTGGAGGGCGTGCTGATCGATGATCCGGATCCCGTCGTCCGCCTCCTCGACGATGTAGCGGTCGTGAAGCTGGAAGCAGCGACGGCCCGAGGCCACGAGGGGGACCGGGGCTCCCCCCAGGGCGAGCGACCCGGGCGCGGCGTCGCGCACGAAGTAATCGATGATGGCCTGCGGGGAAGGCGCGCCGCCGATCGCCGCCGCGAAGGCGCCGGGCATGAGATGGGGCGCGAGGTCCGACGCGAGGAGCTTTCCCCGGAGGGCCGCGACGATCCGGTCGTGGAGCCGCCACACGTTCCGGAACCGGACCTCGATCTTGGTCGGATGGACGTTCACGTCGACCTCGCCCGGCGCGACGTCGAGGAAGAGGAAGACGACGGGATAACGCCCGTGCGGGACCATCTCGCGGAACCCCTCGTTGACGGCGCGCGTCAGCACCCGGTCGCGGATGAATCGCCCGTTGAGGTAGACGAATTGTCCCCGCAGGGAGAGGCGGGCGAACCGCGGCGGCGCGGCCAGGATCCGGAACGAGGCGGCGGCGTCCTTCGACTCGGCCTCGACGAGCGCGTCGACCAGCTCCCGCTCGAAAAAGGCGCCGAGCCGCTCGCGGAGCACGCCCGCGGGAGGGAGCGTGATCCGGGGGACGCCGTCGGAGGTGAATTCGAACCGCACCCCGGGGTGGGCGATCCCGAACCGGGTCACGACCTCCTCGATGTGGCCCATCTCGACGTCGGGCGACCGGAGGAACTTTCTCCGGCCCGGCATCGCGTGGAAAAGGTTCCGAACCTCGACGGAGGTCCCCTCGGGCGCCGCCGCGGGACGCACCTCGCCGGGCGAGCCCGCCTCGACGGTGAGCTCCGCCCCCTCGACGGCCGCTTGCACCCGGGAGAGGATCGTGACCCGCGCGACCGCCCCGATCGAGGCGAGCGCCTCGCCGCGGAATCCGAAGGTCGAGATGCGGAGCAGATCGTCGGCCGTCGCGAGCTTGCTCGTCGCGTGGGGGGCGAAGGCGAGGGGGAGATCGTCGGGGGCGAGGCCGTGGCCGTCGTCCGAGACGCGGACGCGCTTCCGCCCGCCCTCCTCCACCTCGACC